>NZ_JBHWGD010000017.1:50463-70397 GCF_042733235.1 Kitasatospora sp. NPDC059722 | reverse complement strand
GGGGGGGGCCGCGGCGCCCCCCCCCCCGGGGCGGCCCCCGGTTCTCCCCCGTTGCTCCCCCGTTGCTCCCCCGTTGCTCCCCCGTCTCCCCCGTTGTTCCCCCGTGGCTCTCCGCCCCCGTTATCCGGTCAGGCGCCGGCCGGGTACCACTTGGTGCCGTTGCCGCCGGTGTTGGCGAGGGTGTCGACGATGATGCTCCCGGGGTAGCGCGGGTGCTGCGCGAGGAAGCCGCTGAAGGAGTCCAGGGACGTCGCGTCGCAGACGCCGTCGGTCTTGATGCAGAAGCGCTGGACCGGCATGCCGCCGGGGAAGTTCTCCGGGCCGGTGCCCGGGGAGTACGCCACGAACGGGATCAGGGTGCCCTGCGGGACGAGGTGCCAGAAGCCGGTGCCGGGCTGCATCGGGTCGGCGTAGAGCATGCCGTCGACCTGCTCGCGGGGCACGGCGGTGCCGTTGTTGGCGATGGTCTGGAGCAGCAGGTCGCCGACCCAGGCGCCCTGCGAGTAGCCGGCGATGGTGAAGCGGGCGGTGGGGTCGGCCTTGTAGGCCTTCTCCAGGGCCGCCTTGGCGTTCCAGTAGCCCGCGTTGACGCTGTCGCCGAAGCTCGGCTCGAACGGGGCCGGCAGCTGGTTCTGGCCGCCGATGAACGGGCCGCCGCTGGCCGGGTAGCAGACCGGGATCGCGGTGCTGCCGGCCGGCAGGTGCTGGTTGGCGAGGTCGAAGGTGTACGTGCAGCGGGGTGCCGCCAGGGCCGTCCCGGTGCCGCCGAGCTCGATGTAGTAGTGGTGCGGCTGCGCGGTGTCGGCGTGCGCGGCGGTGGGCACGACGGCGGCGCCGGTGAGCGCGAGCGCCGTCGTCGCGAGGACGGCCTTGAGGCGGCGGGCGAGGCTGGCACGCATGGTCATGTGGGGTCGGCTCCCTCTGGTCGGGTGGGGTGCCGCGTCGGGTGCGGCGACCTGTGGCCATCGTGTTGTCCGGGCGCCGCGGGGAACCAGGACGGGCACCGGCCATATCTGGCCGGTGCCCGGAATGCCTGGTCAGGGGCTGTTTTTTGACGCCGTCATAGCGGGTGCGGACATCGGGGGAGCCGGTCGGCCCCGACCGCTCGGGACCTCACGACCACGCCAGCCCCGCACGCGCCCGCCAGTACTCCCCCGCCGGCCCCGCCAGCGGCGCGAGGGCCACAGCCCGCCCACACCCCCGACCGCTCAGTTCCTCACGACCACGCCAGCCCCGCGCGCGCCCGCCAGTACTCCCCCGCCGGCCCCGCCAGCGGCGCGAGGGCCGCGAGGTCCGCAGCCCGCCCACACCCCCGACCCCTCAGTGCCTCACGACCACGCCAGCCCCGCGCGCGCCCGCCAGTACTCCCCCGCCGGCCCCGCCAGCGGTGCGAGGGCCGCGAGGTCGTCCGGGGTGAGGGGGTGGGCGACGGCGGTGAGGTTGGAGGCGAGCTGGGCTGGGGTGGCGGCGCCGGACAGGACGAGGCCGGCCCAGGGCTGGGCGGCGGCCGCGGCCAGGGCCAGGGCGTCGCAGGTGGCGCCGGTGCGGGCGGCGAGGGCGCGCAGGGCGGCGGTGTCGGGGCCGGTGGCGTTGCGGTCGGCGAGGCGGCCGTTGGCCATCGCCTCCTTGACGACCACGAGCCAGCCCGCGTCGTGGGCCTCGGCCAGGGCGGGGGCGGCGGAGGTCTCCAGCAGGTTCCAGGTGGACTGGACGGCGGCGAACAGCGGCTGCCCGTCGACCGTCACGGCGAGGGCGGCGCGGATCGCGGCGGCCTGGTCGGGGCCGCTGGTGGACAGGCCCACCCGCACGCCGTCGGCGGCGAGTCCGGCCAGGCGCCCGTGCAGGGCGGGGTCGGTGAGGGCGGGGCTGTCGGGAGTGACGGAGTGGACGAGGTAGACGTCCGGGTGGCGCCCGAGCAGGGCCCTGGTCTCCTTGACCTGACGGTCGAACACCGCCGTCGAGTGCTCCTTGACCTCGTGCGCGGCCACCCCGGAGGTGCGCCAGCCGGCCGTGTAGGTGTAGCCCCACTTGCTGCCCACCACCGTGTCGGCCGCCTCCCGGGGGTGCTCGGCCAGCCACTGCGCGACGAACTCCTCGGCGCGCCCGTAGGAGCGGGCCGTGTCGACGTACCGCACCCCGGCGGCGTACGCGGCGTCCAGCAGCTCGTGGGTGCGCCGGCGCAGCGCCTCGACGCTGCGCCCGGCGGGCAGGTCGGCGTCGCGCCCGAGGTTGATGTACCCCGGGCGGCCGACGGCGGCGGTGCCCAGGCCGAACCTGGTGACCGGCGCACCGGCGGGCGGGGTGGGCACGGCGGCACTCATGGCGGTACTCCTCGAAGATCGTCCGGTCGTCGTCACGGACCCTATCCGGCCGGGGCGCCTTCGGCCGGGGCCCCGCCTGCCCCGCCTGCCCTGTCTGGCCCGCCCGACCCGCCCGTCCCGCCTGCCCCGTCCGCCGGGGCGTTGAGGGCGGTGAGCATCGCCGGGGTGAAGCCGAAGGCGTAGGTGGCGGCGCAGGCGGCGAGCGCGGCGGTGAGCCAGCCGCCGGTGTAGACGAGGACGGCGGGGCCGATGCCGTGGCTGCCGTCGAGCAGGGGCAGCAGGACGAGGCCGGAGGGGCCGATCGCGGTGGAGCCGGTGGTCAGGCCGAGCTGGGCGAACGTGCCGACGACGGCGCCGCCGACCGCGGCCCCGATCCCGGCGGTGACGAAGGGTCGCACCAGCGGCAGCGTGACGCCGTAGATGACGGGCTCGGCGACCCCCAGGACGCACGTGGGCAGCGCGGACCTGATGACCCGGCGCAGCGAGGGGTTGTGGCGGGCGCGCAGGTAGACGGCGACGGCGGCGCCGGCCTGGCCGCCGCCGGCCATGGCGAGGATGGGGTAGAGCGCGCTGTAGCCCTGGTGCTCGATGAGGGTGGTGTGGATGGGGATGAGGGCCTGGTGGAGGCCGAACATGACGAGGGTGCCGAAGGTGCCGCCGAGGAGGACCCCGGCGCCGGCGCCGGCGTGGGCGAGGAGCCAGGTGGCGCCGTTGCCGATGCCGTCGGCGAGGAGGCCGGCGAGCGGCATCAGGAGGAGCAGGGCGGTCAGGCCGGACAGGGCGAGGGCGGTGGTGGGCACGAGCAGCATCTGCAGGGCGTCGGGCACCCATCGGCGGGCCCAGTGTTCGAGCGCGGCGCACAGGGCGGCGGCGGCGAGGGCCCCGAGGACGCCGCCCTGGCCGGGCTTGAGGTGGCCGAAGGGGGTGTGGGTGATGGCGGCGACGCCCGGGTAGACGACGATGCCGGCGACCGCGCCGCCGAGGACGGGGGTGCCGCCGAACTCCTTGGCGGTGTTGTAGCCGACGAAGACGGCGATCAGGGACATGAAGCCCTGGGAGAGCGCGGTGGTGACGGGGACGATGCCGGTCAGGGCGGCGGTGTGGGTGGACAGGGCGAGGGAGTTGAGGGTGGCGCCGAGGCCGGCGATGACGCCGCAGGCGATGAGGGCGGGGATGAGGGGGACGAAGATGTCGGCGATGCGGCGCAGGAGCAGTTTGCCGGGGGTGGCGTTGTGGCGTGTGCGGGCGTCCTTGAGGGCTGCTCCCCTAGCGGCGAGGGCGTCGGCGTCCGCCGCCGCCGGGGCGGCGGTGGCCGCTGCTGGGACGTCGGCGTCCGCTGCTGGGGCGGCGGTGGCCACGAGCTGCTCGAACGCCTGCGCGACGCGGTCGACGGCCGCCGGTCCCAGAACGATCTGGTAGGTGCCGTCCACGACGACCCCGAGCACCGCCGGGTGGTCCTTGATCCGCTGGGTGCGCGCGAGGCCCGGGTCGGCCAGGCCCAGGCGCAGGCGGCTGATGCAGTGGGCGGTGGAGGTGACGTTGGCGGCCCCGCCGACGAGGGCGAGGAGGTCACGGGCGGTGCCGGTGTGCGTGTCCGTCATGAAGATCTGATTGCCCGCGCGCGGCCTGGGCATACCGATCATCGTCCGTACGCACCCGGCCGCCCGTTCCCTGCGAAAGGCCCCCGCATGCTCGACTTCGACGCCTCCGGATTCCTGCGCGACGGCGCGCCGCACCGCATCGTCTCCGGCGCCCTGCACTACTTCCGCGTCCACCCCGACCAGTGGGAGGACCGGCTGCGCCGGCTGCGGGCGCTGGGCGTCAACACCGTCGACACCTACGTCCCCTGGAACTTCCACGAACTCCCCACCGGCGAGGTGGACTTCACCGGCTGGCGGGACGTCGCCCGGTTCGCCCGCGCCGCGCAGGCCCTGGGCCTGGACGTGATCCTGCGCCCCGGCCCGTACATCTGCGCCGAATGGGACTTCGGCGGCCTGCCCGCCCGCCTGCTCGCCGTCGACGGCCTGCGGCTGCGCTGCTCGGAGCCCGCCTACCTCGCGGAGGTGGACGGCTGGTTCGACGCCGTCGTGCCCGAGATCCTGCCGCTGCTGGCGAGCCGGGGCGGGCCGGTGGTCGCGGTGCAGGTGGAGAACGAGTACGGCAGCTACGGGCGCGACTGCGCCTACCTGCGCCACCTGCGCGACGGCCTGGTGCGCCGCGGCGTGGACTGCCTGCTGTTCACCGCCGACGGCGCCCACGACACCATGCAGCAGGGCGGCACCATCCCCGGCCACCTCGCCACCGCGACCTTCGGCTCCCGCGCGCCCGAACGCCTCGCCGCGCTGCGCCGCCACCAGGCGTCCGCCCTGCCCGGGCCGCTGACGGCGATGGAGTTCTGGATCGGCTGGTTCGACCGCCTCGGCGAGCCGCACCACGTGCGCGACCCCAAGGAGAGCGCCGCCTCCCTCGACGAACTCCTCGCCACCGGTGCCTCCGTCAACCTCTACATGGCCCACGGCGGCACCAACTTCGGCCTGTGGGCGGGCGCCAACCACAGCGGCGCCCACCCCTGCGACGCCGGGTTCGAGCCCACCTCCACCAGCTACGACTACGACGCGCCGATCGGCGAGGCGGGCGAGCTCACCGAGAAGTTCCACGCGCTGCGGGAGGTCATCGGCCGCTACGTGCCCCTGCCGGAGGGCGAACTGCCCGCCCCGCCACCGCGCCTGGCCCCGCGCCGCCTGGAGCGGGCCACGGGCCGGGCCCGGCTCCTCACGGCCCTGGACTCGCTGTCGGCGCCGGTACGGCGGGCCTGCCCCGAACCGATGGAACGCCTCGGCCAGGCCCGCGGCCTCGTCCACTACCGCACCCGCGTGCCCGGACCGCGCCCCGAACTGCCGCTGCGCATCGACGGACTCGCCGACCGCGCCCACGTCTTCGCCGACGGGCGCCCGCTCGGCGTCCTGGACCGCAACAGCCCCCGGGCGACGCTGCCCCTGGCCACCGGGCCCGGCGGCGCCGTCCTCGACATCCTGGTCGAGGCCCTGGGGCGGGTGAACTACGGCCCCAACATGGACGACCGCAAGGGCATCACGCGGGGCGTCGCGCACGACGGCCAGCTGCTCTTCGAGTGGGAGATCCGGCCGCTGCCGCTGGACGACCTCGCCGCCCTCCGCCTGGAGGAGCCGGCGGCGGTGGCGCTCACCGACGGCGACCCCGCGTTCCACCGCTTCGAGACCGACGTCGACGCCCCCGCCGACGCCTTCGTCGCCCTGCCCGGCTGGGGCCGCGGCCTGCTGTGGCTCAACGGCTTCCTGCTGGGCCGCCACACCGCCGAGGGCCCCCAGCGCACCCTCTACGCCCCGGCCCCGCTGTGGCGTCCGGGCCGCAACGAACTCCTCGTCCTCGAACTCGACCGCCACGGCGAAGCCCTCGAAGTCCGCGACCACCCCGACCTCGGCCCCACCGCCCAGGCCCCGAGCAGCGAGTACTGACCGCAGCCGCGCGGGAGGTCGGCGGGGCCGACTTCCCGCGCGGCTGGACGGGCGCTCAGGAGCACTCCCAGAAGAAGCGGCCTTCGCGGTGGTCGGGGCTGACGAAGCCGAAGCCGTAGCCGTAGCCGAAGTTGAGGAAGTACGGATCGTCCTCGCCCTCGCCGGCATCGCTGATCTTGAAGAGGAACTGCCAGGGGGAGTCGACGCGCGCGTAGAGGTTGGGGTAGCAGGCGGTGCCGCCGACGTAGTCGTGCAGGTCCTCGCCGCCGGGCATCTCGACATCGGGCCCCTCGCCCCGCAGGCTCCGCTCGAACGCCGCCTGGTCGTCGATCGAGCGATCGATCGCGGGGGCGACCGGCTGCAGGTCGACGTGCCACTCGACCGGGATCTCGGATTCGTCCGGACCCCAGCGCCAGAGCGTCCGGCCCTGCGTGCCCGGCGGCCCGATGACGGCGAAGGACGGGATGCGGCCGCCGGGCTGCACCAGCAGGACGGCGTCGCCGGCCTCCGGGTCGATCCCTCCCATGATGACGCCTTCCTCGTCGAGGAAGAGGTAGGCCAGGCGTAGTTCGTCCCCGGGGATCGGGAACTGCCCGATGAACACCAGGGGCCGCCCGCTGGACGGGTCCACCGGCCAGGCGGGCTCGGCCAGCCACACGGGCTGCCCGCCGAGCTTGGCCACCGGCTCGCGGATCGGCTGCTCGGCGGCTCTGAGGGTCATCTGCCGGCGCGGCAGGAAGGCGGCGTCGTACGGCCCCTCCGCCTGCCCAGTGGGACGCGTGATCATGAACGGGACCTTAGGCCATGCCACCGACTCCTACCGTCCTGCGGGTCCGGTGGTCGCGGCGGGCGCGGCTTGCGCAGCGGTCGCGGCTTGTGCGGCGGTCGCGGCTTGTGCGGCGGCTGCCGCCTCCAGCAGGGACCAGCCGTCGAGCTCCGCCGCCCGCTCACTGGGGTGCCACCCCCGGGCCGCGGCCTCGTCGAGCAGGGCCCGGACGGCGCCCGGTTCGTGCAGGTTCAGCGAGCCGCCCCGCACGAACCCCACGTCCCCGGACCCCAGCGGGGCCCCGCCCACGTACCGGCCCGGGCCCTCCGTGAAGACGATCCGCAGCGGGCCGCCAGTGCCGGCCGGCTGAGGGTGCAGGGTGACGGTCGCACAGCAGTCCGCCCGCCCGCCGTCGCCGGGCGCGCGGTGGCTGTGGCGCAGCGTCCACAGGTACGCGCGCCCGTCGGCGACCAGGCGGCGGGGATTCCTCGGATGACGGGGCACGCAGCCGAGCGTACGCGCCCCCGGCGGGGACCAAGCTCCGATGCCGGGTGGAGCGAGCATCACCTGGCCGGGACGGCCGGGGTGCAGAGTCATCCCGGCCATGGCGGGGTCGACGTCCGCTACGACGAACTGACCCTGCTGCTGGCGTCGCACCGTCAGGTGCCGGCGGGCGCACGGCGGCTCGTGGGTGAGCTGCGGTTCGTTGCCGGTGCCCGCTACCGGGTCGACGGGCCCGACTACTGGTTCCGGTGGCGCCCCGCCATTGGTCGTCAGGCGCCGCCCCCGGCGTAGGAAGTCGGGCATGCCGACTTCCTACGCGATGCTCAGTCCCACCAGAACATCCACTCGTGCGAGCCCACGAGCAGGTCGGCGTAGGCGGTGAGGCTGCCGGTGCCCTGGAAGACCTGGTCGGGGCAGAGTGCCACGTGTTCGGCGGCCACCCGCAGGGCCGCTTCCCGTGTCGTGGGCGGGTTGGGGACGCTCAGTTCCAGGGTGTCGAAGCCCGCGCGGACGACGCGTATGCCGAAGCGGTGTTCCCAGTCGGCGAGGACGGCCGCGATCCGGCCGGTGCCGGCGTGGTTGGCCGGGCCCGTCCAGCCGCAGGCGGCCAGGGCCGCCGCACCGCCGGGGGCCGCGACCAGGCCGATCCGCAGGTTCGGCGCGCTCTCCAGGACCGAGGCGCGGATGCGGGCGCACTCGTCGGCGTCGGCGGCCGGGACCGGGGTCGAGGGCGCCGCACCGGGCCAGGTACGGCCGAACGGAGCCAGGACCGCGCCGAGTTCCTCTTCCTCGTCCTCTCCATCGTCCTCGTCCTCTCCCTCTTCCGGGCCCAGGCCGTCCCACCAGGTGCGCAGGAGCTCGTGCGGGTCGTGCCGGGCGGGGTCGGTCACGGCGGGCGGGCTCAGTTCGCCCGACAGCCAGGGGCGGAAGTCCGCCGAGCGGTCGAGCGGGGCGAGCAGCAGCGGCCACAGTCCGGTGCGCGGGTGGGCGCGGTGCAGCGTCTCCCACAGCCCGGGCGCCGGCGCGGCGTCGCCGACCCACATCGCGGGCACCTCGTCGGCGCCGACGACGCGGCCCGGCGGCAGATCGGGGCAGTCGGCGAGGAGACGGCGCAGGTCGACGTGGTTCATGCGGCTCACCCTAGGCGCGGGCACCGACAACGGGGCGAGCCGGCCGACCCGCGCCCGTGCCCCGGGGCTGCGGGGCCGTCCGTCAGCGGATGACGCAGATCTCCGGCATCGGCAGGCGCCACTCCCCCGGCATGTCGGCGAGGACCCGGCGGGCCAGGTCCCGGGCTTCGCCCCAACCGGGATCGGTCTCCAGGGCGTCCATGCTCCACCGGTCCGTGTTCCCCGCACCGCTCATCCCGGCGAAGACCGCGTCGATCGCCCGCAGGTCGGGAAGTACCGCAGGGCTGACGCCGTCGTCCTCGGTCAGGCCCCCGACCATGCGGAAGGCGTGGTCAAAGTCCAGGGCGATCTCGTCCGTCACGACACCGTGCCCGTCGATCCAGGCACACTGCGCCGAGGGGTCGGCCGCCACCACGGTCAGCGACTCGACGAGCAGTCGCCTGCCAAACGCAGCACCGGGGTTCCTCATCAGAGGATGGTCGCACGCTCCGCCACCGGGCGAAGGCGGCCCTCACTGCCCCGACCGCAGCGGGTCCAGGGCCGCCGGGGGGAGTGCGCCGGCGGCGGCGGAGCCGGCCAGGAGGTCGGCCAGGGCGTGGGGCGGGGCCGGTTCGGCGGTGGGGGTGGCGGCGGTGATGCGGTCGAGGCGGAAGCCGCGGCCGGCGTGGCGGGTGCGGCACCAGGCGATGAGGTACCAGTTGCCGCCGGCGGTGAGCAGTCCGGCGGGTTCCACCTCGCGTTCGGTGGTCCTGCCGGCCGCGTCGGCGTAGGACAGCCGCAGCACGGTGGCGTCTGTGAGGGCCCGTTCGACGGCGGTGCGGACCGGTTGTCCGGTGCGGGCGGCGGGCAGGGCGACGATGCGGGCGGCGAGGTCGCGGGCGGCGGTCGCGGCGGGGCCGGTGATGGTGGCGGCGAGCTTCTGGGAGGCGGTGCGGGCGGCGCCGGCGTAGGGGGCGCCGGGGTCGGCGGCGGCGAGGGCGGCGACCAGGGCGGAGGCCTCGTCGGTGGTGAAGCGGATCGGGGGCAGGGTCATGGCCCGGTCGATCGACCAGCCGCCGCCGCGTCCGGTGGTGGCGCGCACGGGGACGCCGGCGTCCATGAGGGCCTGGAGGTCGCGTTGCACGGTGCGGGTGCTGATCTCGAACCGGGCGGCGAGCGCCGCGACCGTCAGGGGTCGCGGCGCCGCGGCGCGCAGTTCTTCGACGAGTGCGTAGAGGCGCGGGGTGCGGTTCACGGCGCCGACGCTACCGTCGGGGCCGTCACGCACCGGCCAGGAAGTCGCGCTCGCGCTGCTGTTCGCGTTCGGTGATGGTGAGCGGGAACAGGGTGAAGCCGTGCATCGCGCCGGCGACGACGCCGAGGTGGGCAGGTGCGCCGGCGGCCTGCCAGCGGGTGGCGAGGAAGAGCGAGTCGTCGAGGAGGGGGTCCTCGGTGCCGACGACGATGCGGGCGGGCGGCAGGCCGGTGAGGTCGGCGAAGAGCGGGGAGATGCCCGGGTCGCGGCGCCGTTCGGCGTCCAGGCCGGGGGTGCAGAGCTCGTAACTTCCTCGGAGGGATTCGGTGTTGCTGAGCAGTTGCCGGGAGCCGAAGAGGCGCTGGCTGGAGGTCATCGACAGGTCGTACGGGCCGTAGACCAGGTTGGCGGCGCGGAACGCGCCGGTGACGCCGTGGCGGTCGCGCAGGCGCAGCAGGGTCAGGACGCTCAGGTGGGCGCCGGCGGATTCGCCGCCGATCATCAGGCGCCGGGTGCCGAACTCGGTCTCGGCGTGGTCGACGAGCCAGCGGGCGGCGGTTTCGCAGTCGTCGGGTCCGGCGGGGAAGGGGTGTTCGGGGGCGAGGCGGTAGTCGACGCTGAGGACGGCGAGGCGGGTGTGCCGGGCGAGGTTCCACAGCCGTTCGTCCTGGCCGTCGGCGGAGCCGAACGCCCAGGCGCCGCCGTGGATGTGGAGGTAGACGCCGTCGACGTGCTCGGGGACGAACGCCCGCACGCCGACCCCGCCAGGGAGGATCCGCTCCTGCGCCTGCGGCAGTCGCACGGGCGGGGTGTCGCCGCCGAGGCGGTTGGCGCGCAGGCGGGCGAGGGTGGCGGCGTCGGGGGTGGTGGAGCGGGAGGGGCGGGTCGCGGCGGCGGCCTCGAACTGGGCGTTGAAGGCGTGGGTCTCGGCGAGGCAGTCCTCGTCGGTGAGAGCGGTGAGAGCGGGGGTGGTGGCAGTCGTCGTGGTCATCGCGGTGATCGTCATGCGTCGATGGTCGCGACCGTCCGCGACAACAGCATGTCACCCTTTCCGGGTGGCCTGCGTCACATTTCCGCGGTGCCGTCAAGGCAGGCGGATCCAGGCGTCCCGGGCGGACTTGCGCAAAGGAGTCCAGGGCCATCAGGCGACAGGTGGGGTCACCTGGCAGATCGCCACGAGTTCCAGACGGGGAACCACGTAGTAGGTCATGAAGCAGCCGGCAACGTCCAGGTGGCGCATGGGCTCACCGCCGCCCTCGTCGCCGGCACCGTCCAGGTAGACGAGTTCGGCAGCCCGGTGCTCCACGGCAGCGACGTCCGCGGGCGCACCGCCGATCACCCGCTCCTCGCTGGGGAGATACTCCCGGCTCCAGGTCATCCGGTCACCGCCGCGTAGGCGGTCCGGTAGATCTCGGCGACCTCGATGGCGCGCCTACGGCACTCGGCGACGGTTCCTGCGTGGTTGGCGAGGTAGTTCGCCCGGTGGTAGGCCTGCGAGGTCCCCGGGAACCGCTCGATCTCGACGACGGCGGCCCAGTGGTCCACGAAATTGCGAAGCGGCTGGACGCTGCCGGAGTCGATGGCCTCGGCCATCGCCCGGCTCTGCCCCTCGACCATCTCCTGCAGCCGGTCCGCGGCAACCACCGCCAGAGCGGCCTTGAGCGCGGCCGGGGTCTTCTCCGGGCGCGGGACTACCTCACCCCCGTTGGGTGCGGGCTGACTCACGGCCGGCTCCTCTCCCTCGGGTGTGAGGCTACTCGACGGACGCACCCATCGGCTGCGGCCCGAGGTGCTCCGGGGACGGCGCCGTCCTGCCGGCGGGAGGGGGGTGCGGCCGGTGCCGCGGAGCCGGGCGAGGGTGGCTATCCCCAGGGCTGCGGGCGGCCGTGTCCGTCGGCGGCGGCGGCCGGTTTGGCGGGGGTCTGGGCCGGGCGGCCGGCGGAGGGCCCGTACGTGGGGGCGGAGGACGTGGTGCGGATCGCCCGCGGGGTGGCGGGGATGGCGGGCGTCATGGGGGTGCCGTGCAGGCGGGGCGTGCGCAGGGTCGTGGTGGGCTGCTCCAGGCGCAGCACGAAGTTGGCGTAGTCCAGGGGCTTGCCGGGGAAGTGGCGGTCGCTGCTGGTGAGCAGCCGGCCGCGCAGTCCGGCGTGGTCGGTGAGCGGGCCGGGGGTGGTGCGCACGTTGGGTTCCCAGGTGCGGCCCCAGGCCAGGTGTTCCAGGGCGAGCGTCCAGGTGTCCTCGTCGACTTCCAGGGTGGCGCCGGGGCGGCCGGGGATGACGCGGGTGCCGTGGGGGCCGCGGACGACGGCGCGCTGTTCGAAGTCGGCGTCGCGGGTGAGGACGGTGATGCGCCACGCGCCGTGGAAGGTGAGCATGACGGCAGCCCCCTGGCCTCTCGCGCGCCGCGGGCCGGCGCGCTCCTGCCTGCGTCAACGGGCGCGGGCGGGCGCCGCGTTCAGCGGCGGCAGGTTCACCGGTGGCACGTTCAGCGGCGGCACGTTCAGCGGCGGCGGCATGTTCAGCGGCGTCGCGTTCAGTGGCGGCCCAGCGGGGGCCGGCCGTGGGCGGAGAGGACGAGGGCGGCGTAGTGGGGGGCGTCGAGGCGTACCCCGTGGCGGTCGAGGAGGGTGAACAGGTCGGCGAGTTCGGGCGGTTCGGTGCCGCGCGGGCGGCGGTCGCAGGTGGTGGGGAGGGTACCGAGGGCCGGTCCGCAGCCTGTGCGGCGGGTGGTGGCCAGGCGCAGGCGCAGCGCGAGGCGGGGGGCGGCGCTCTCGGAGTCCTCGCCGAAGTCCATTTCGAGGCCGGTGACGTCCTGCCAGCGGTAGCGGCGGCTCAGCAGGATGCGGGTGAGGGTGAGTCCCTGCTCGTCGGCGCGCAGCCGGAAGGTGCGGGGGGCGGCCAGCGCGACGGCGAGGGCGGCGGCGGTGACGAGTAGCAGGGACGGGGGTACGCCGAGGCGGTCGACGGTGCCGCTCTCGGCGAGGACGATGGCCAGCAGCAGACCGGTGAGGGTGCCGAGGGCCCAGCCCGCTCCGCGCCACAGGAAGCCGAGGCGGACGGTCGCCGTGCCGTTCGGGCCGTCGGTGGCGGCCGCGTGCGGGCGGCTGGTGCGCGGGCCGGTGGCGCGGCCGTTACGCGGGCCGGTGCCCGCGGGGTCGTCGGCGGGGTTGTCGGCGGTGTTGTGCGCGGCGTTGTTCACGAACCTCCCGGGGCCGGCGGTCAGTCGGCCAGGATGGCACCCGCCGCTCCACCGGTCAACTGGCATGGAAGAGTTGGCGCACCGCATCCACCCGGGCTCATCCCCTTGAGCTATGGTGATCGCGCAGGGTCTCCTCCGTTCACCCAGGCTGCGGCGCGGAGGTCACGGGCGGGAGAGGGGTTGCCATGGCGGAATCGCCCCGCGAGGACGGGCCGGTCGAGACGTCGGGGCTCGCGGCCAGGATCGAGGCGCTGTTCCAGACGGTCCGCCGGCCGGACCGCGAGCAGTACACCAACGAGGAGGTCGCCCGGGCCTGCCGCGAGGCGACCGGGGAGTCCTTCTCCACCACCTACCTGTGGCAGCTGCGCACCGGGCGCCGGGACAACCCGACCAAGCGTCACCTGGAGGCGCTCGCCCACTTCTTCCAGGTGCCGCCCGCCTACTTCTTCGACGAGCGCCAGGGCGCCGAGATCGCCAAGGAGCTCGCCCTGCTCGGCGCGCTGCGCGACGCGGGCGTGCGCAGCCTCGCGCTGCGGGCGGTCAACCTCTCGCCGGAGGGGCTGGACACGGTCAGCGAGCTGATCGACGTCATCGCCCGCCGGGACTCCGCCCGCCGCCCGGCCTCGTCGTGACGCGTCCCTGAAGGTCTCGCCCCGGCGGGCCCCGGGCGTCGGGCGGCGGGCGTCTTCGGGACGAGTCCGTGACGAAGTCCGCGGAACCCCCGGGAGACGTCCGGGCGACTCGACTCATGCGGGGACGAGTCACGGCGACGGACCGGGGCCGCACCCGGGGGCGCGGGGCGCGGCCGCCGACGGCGGGCCGCGGGGAACGACCGGCCGGGGGCCGGAGGGCGAGGAGGACACACCGTGCGGGGTGCGTGGGGTTACCGGTCGGTACTGCGGCGGTGTCGGCGGATGGCGCAGGAGCTGGACCTGCCGGCGCCGTTCGACCCCGCCGTGCTCCTGGACCGGCTCGCCGGCCGGCGCGGGCGGCCCATCGAGCTGGTGCCGGTCGCCGCGCGCCCGAACCTGCCGTGCGGGCTGCTGGTGTCCACGGCGGAGGCGGACTACATCCTGTACGCGGCGGACACCAGCCCGCTGCACCGCCGGCACATCCTGGTGCACGAGATCGCGCACCTGCTGTTCGACCACGCCGGTTCGGCGCCGATCACGCCGGTGTCCTCGCAGGCGCTGCTGCCGCACCTGTCCCCCGCGCTGGTCCAGCGGGTGCTGGGGCGCACCGGGTACGACGAGCCGCAGGAGCGCGAGGCGGAGCTGCTGGCGTCGCTGATCCTCAGCCGGGCGGCGAAGGCCGACGCGGCGGCGGCCCGCCCGGGCTCGACGCCGGGGCTGGACACGCTGCTGTCGGCGCCGCCGCCCTCCGGCGCCGGCCCCGGCTTACGCGCTGGCTTCCGTACTGGCTTCGACGCCGGTTCCGGGGGCGGTTCCGAGGGCGGGGGCAGGGACGGGGGCGGGGGCAGGGACGGGGACGGGGGCGGGGGCGGGCGGCCGTGAGCGAGCTCGCGCTCTACCCCGTCGCCGCGTTCTTCGCCCTCAACGCCTACCACCTGGCGCGCAGCACCCGCGCCGCCCGCAACGCGCGCAGCCCGCGCGACGGCGCCCGTGGCGGGTGGGCCGGGCTGGGCGCCTCCACCCGCTACACCTGCTACTGCACCGCCTTCCTCGGCGCGGCCCTGCTGCTGCTCGCGCCGCCCACCGTCACCGGCGCGGCGCGGCTGCTGAGCCTGGCGGGCCTGCTCGCCTCCCCCGCGCTGCTGCCCGTCCTGCTCGGCGACGCCCTGCACCTGTGCGCGACCGGCGCGATCGCCCTGCTCACCGTCGCGCTGGCCTCCGGCGAGCCCGCCCGGACCGCCGTGCGGCGCCAACTCGGCGTCCTGGGAACGGTCCTGGCGCTGTGCGCGGTGCTCATCACGGCCGCCGGCCCGGACGTGACCACCGGCGACCTCACCGTCGCCCCCGCCGGACGGCCCTACCTGGCCGCGTACAACGGGCTGCGCACCCTGTACATCGCGTACTGCCTCACCGCGCTGCTGCGCCAGGTCGCCCGCCGGGCGCGCGCCACCGCCCGCGGGCACCGGCGCACCGGGCTGCACCTGCTCACCCTCGGACTGGCCGTGGGCCTGGTCTGGGACGCCTGGGGCATCGACGACGTCGTGGACGCGGCCACCAGCGGCGCCCAGAGCGCGGGCGAGGACAGTGCCTCCGCCGTTCTCGGGCTGCTGTGCGCGGCGCTGCTGGCCGCGGGCCTGTCGACCACGCTGTGGCCGGCCGTGCTGACGCCCGTCCGCGGGTGGCTGCGGGCCCACCGGCGCTACCGGGCGCTGACCCCGCTGTGGACCGAACTGCACACCGTGCTGCCGCAGATCGCGCTCGTGCCCGCCCACCGGCTGCTGCCCCGGCGGCTGCTGCCGCCGCGCGACCCGCAGTTCGCCCTGTACCGGCGGATCATCGAGATCCACGACGCGCGCCTGATCCTGCGCCACCACCTCGACCCGCGCACCCCGCAGTGGCTCACCGCCGCCGCCCGCCGCTTCCCGCCGCCCGCCGCCCTCGTCGCGGCGACCGCGGAGGCGGCCGCGCTGGCCGCCGCCCTGGAACGGGCGGCCGCCGGCGCCCTGCCCACCCCTGCCGCCCCGCTGGCCGTCCCGCCCGCCGAACCGCCGTGCGCCGCCCTGGAGTCGGAGGCCGACCGCCTCGTCGACCTCGCCCGCGTCTACGCCACCTCCCCGGCCGTCGCGGCCGTGCGCACGTACGCCCGCACGGCGCGGCCGAACGCCCCGCTGCCGTAGCCGTCGCGCCGATCACGGCGGCGGCCGGGGGGTGTGGCACCTGTTTCGCCGTCGCCACCGGAACGGACCGCCACGGACCGCCACGGACCGGACCAACGCGCCGTGCCTGCGGCGGAGTTGTCGGGCACCCGCCCCTCACCCCGGCCTCCGCGCCGACGCCAGCGAACGCAACCGGACGTGCACGGCGGCCAGTTCGGCACCCCCGGCCCCGACCCCACCCACCTCACCCCGGCCTCCGCGCCGACGCCAGCGAACGCAACCGGACGTGCACGGCGGCCGGTTCGGTGCCCGTGAGGGCGGCGATCCGGTCGGCGGGCAGGTCGAGGGCGAGGTGGAGCAGCAGGACGTCCTGCTGGGGTGCGGTGAGGTGGGCGACGGGGCCGAGCGTGCGGGGGCCGGCCAGGGTGCAGACGCGGTCGCGGACCGCCTGCCAGGCGCAGGCTGCCGGGCTCGCGGTGGCGAGGGCCTCCAGCCAGCGCCCGGCGAGGTCCTCGAAGGCGCTCTGGACGGCGAGTTGGGCCTCGGCCGGGGAGAGCAGCAGGGCGGCGTAGGCGAGGTAGTGCCGGCGGTGGAGGTCGTGCAGCGCCCACAGGCCCAGGGCGGGCGCGGGGACGGTGACGGCGGCGGGAGTGCGTCGTATTGGCATGAGTGTTCCCGTGGTGGCGCGGGCGGGTCGGGCCCGCGGCCGGGGGTTCCTGGTGGGTGTCCCGGCCGCGGGCCCCGGTCACACGAGCACCGGCGGGCTGTCCCCGGTGTCCTCGGCCCGGTCCGCGGCGTGGCTGTTGCGCAGCGTGACCCACAGCTTGAGCAGGTTCTCGGTGGAGATGCCGCCGCTGGAGTTGCGCATGGCGCGGGTGAACTCCCGCTGGTAGGTGCGGGGGTTGACGGAGACCGGGGTGCGGGCGATGGCCGCCCGGTCCCAGGCCGTCGCCCACAGTTCCCGGCGGGTCTCGCGGACCCCGCAGACCTCCATGTAGGTTCGGAACACCGACTTGTGCAGCGGCGCCTCGCCCTTGAGGACCAGGGCCAGGGTGCTGGAGGGCAGGCGCGCGCCCCTGGCCCGGGCCCGGCGGTCCAGTTCCTCCAGGGGCGGCCAGTCGGCCTTGCGCCGCATCTCGTGCATCGCGCGGCGCAGGTCGGCGAAGGAGTCGACCTGTTCGGGGTGCAGGGGTCTGGGCGCCCTGCGGCGCTGGGGGCCCGACGGGCGCGGCACGTGCGCCCAGTAGTTGGCCTGCGCCCATTTGCGGCGGGCGGCCTTGGGGTCCCCGCCGCATTCGCGGGCGAAGGCCTCGACGACCGTCCAGTTGGGCACGGTCCGCCCGCCGGCGGCCCGTTGCAGGGTGGTGGGGTGGTAGTTGGTGCGGGCGGCGAGCTGTCGGTACGTCAGCCCGGCCCGTTCGCGCTGCTCGCGCAGCCACGCGGCCAGCCGGCCCAGTGCCGGGTCACTCGCCGCGACCGGTTTCTCTCTGCGTCCCATCGCGGGGGTCTCTCGCAGACGTTTCTCGCGAGCGTTTCTCTAGGCCCGCTCCCGCCGGAGCCTGAGTCCCAGCAGCAGCCCGCCGGTGGCCAGTTCGAGCGCGGCCTGGGCCGACAGGCCGGCCTCCACCAGGACGGCCGCCACGGCGACGACCACGGTCACGACCACCACGATCACGACCGTCTCGACGGGTCCGGGCCCCCACGGCCGCCGGGGCCGCCAGGGGCGCCGTACGGACTGCCGTACGGACCGCCGCACGGTCTGCCGCGGGCGCGGCGGGGTGGCGGCGTCGGCGACGCATCGGGCCGGGGTGCGCTTCTTCCGTTTCCTCGTCATCGACGAGACCTCCTATAGCACTGTCACTCCAACAGCCGGACGTCTTCCCGTGGTTGGCGTCACCGGAAGGGCCCGTGCGAGGTAACACTCTGTCAGGCGTATGGGTGATTCCCAATCGGTTCGGTGAACGTCGCGCAGATTGATGCGACCGCGTCCCGCCCCCTGCCCGCAGTCCCGGACGATCTCGGTCACGAACGCGCAGGCCGAAGTGTTGAAACCGATAATTGATGCGCTTTCGTGCAACATCCCCTTGTAGGCCACCCTGGCCGGATGTGACGATTTGCAGCGGCGTCGTCCGGACCCGCGGGTCCGGAGCCCGGGGGCGCTGTTCACTCCAACACATTTCGGGAACACCGGCAGCGGGCCGTGTTGGCGCATGGGCCCGCCCGAGCAGCAGAGACCGCCCGGCCCCGACAGGGGCGAGCGGTCTCTGTGCGTTGTCCGTGGCCCGTTGTCCGTGGTCCGGCAGGTAGGGGTCAGCGCGGGCGGTACCTCCGGTACCGGACGTACAGCACGATGCACGTGATCGCGCCGACCGCGCACACCGGCAGGCTCAGCCCGACCGCCATGATCACGCCGTCACTGACGCCCTGCACGGTCTCCTCGCTGACCATCCCGTTCGCGTCGGTGACCCTGCGGGTGGTGTCCGCGTGGCTCGCGAGGTAGGTGACCATCGCGACGCCCACCGCCAGGAACGCCAGCGCCCCACCCAGGAACCAGCCGCCCGCCTTCTCCTGCCACTCGTCCCCGGCCAGCCGCCGCGCGTCCGGGCTGTGCTGCAGCACGGCCCGGCCCAGGCCGGAGGCCCCGGCGGCGTGCCCGTCGATGTGCAGGCGGGCGCCGCCGTCAAGGGCAAGGCGGCAGCGGTAGTCATTACCCAGCCGGCGGGCAAGGCCCTGGATCCTCGGGGTGCCGGGGATCGTGATCGACACGACCTGGTCCCACTCCCAGCCCACCGCGCCACGCCGCGAGCCGTGGACGAGGCCGCGCTCGCGGACCTCGAAGTACTCCCCCGCCCCGCCCCGCAGTGCGCGCCAGGCCTGCGTCACGGCGACGTACAGCGCGCCCAGGGACAGGCCGATCACCAGCCCGATCACCCGGCCGCCGCGCGAGCGGCCGTCGTCCACGGTGAGCAGCAGCGCCCACAGCCCGAGCCAGCCGGTGGGTACGGCCACCACCAGCGCCCACACGGCGTTGTGCCACCGCGCCCGGGTGTCCACCCGGTGCCGGCTGAGCATCTCGCCGAACAGGTCCGTCATCTCCGCCTCGCCGATCATCCGCACAGTGAAGCACCGCCGCCGCACCCGCTCAAGAGCGGGAGCCCGCTCCCGATCGGTGCCGGTACGGACGAACGCCGCGCCGCGGCAGGGACGTTGGGGATCGGGGATGATCGCGGCCATGGACGAACCCGAGTGCGCCGCGCCCGCCCGTCAACTCGCCGACCGGATACGGGAGGTGCTCGGTGACGGTCCGTTCGCCGCACCCGGCGGCTGGTCCCACATGGGGGCGGTGATCTGTGACGCCGCCTTCCAGGCGCGGCGGCGCTACGAGGCGGTGGTCCGGCCGAGGATCGTACGGCTGCAGGAGAGGTGGCCGGACGCCGCCACCGTGACCGGGTTCCTGGCCCGGCTGGAGCGCGAGGACCTCGCCGCGGCGATGGACTTCGCCAGTCCCGCCCGCGTCGCCGTCGCCCATGCCCTCGCCCGTCTGCTGGCCGCCCACGGCGTCGACACCCGCGCGGACCTGCACGCCTGGCTCGGCGAGCCCGCCCACCGGGCCGCCCTGCGCACCGTGCACGGCGTCGGCCCCAAGACCGCGGACTACCTCGGGGGCCTCGTCGGCCGCCCCGGGGTCGCCGTGGACGTCCACCTGCGCACCTTCGCCGCCGGCGCCGGCCTCACCGACCTGCGCTACGGGCCGCTGCGCACGGCCTACGAGGAGGCCGCCGCCCTGCTCGGGCACGACCCGGGCGCCCTGGAGCACGCGGTGTGGCGCTTCGGGGCGGCGTGAGCGGGCGCCGGGGGGCCGATCGGGCGACGGGCGACGGGCGACGGGCGACGGGCGACGGGCGACGGGCGACGGGCGACGGGCGGGCCTACCGCCCCGGGAGCGCGCGAAGTGCCCCGCCCGCCCCCGCCCCCGCGGCCGGGCCGGGTGGGGCCGGGGGGGGGCGGGGGGGGGGGGGGGGGGGGGGGGCCCCCCCCCCGGGGCGGGGCGCCCCCCCCCCCGCCGCCCCCCGCCCCCCGCGGGGGACGGTGGTCGCCGGTTCTCAGCACTGCGGCCGACGGCCGTGGTTGGCTCCGCGCCTGGCCCGCGCCTTCTTCTTGCGCCGCCTCTTCGATGACATGACACCGTTCCTCTCTCCAGGACCGCCCCCTGCGTCCCACCGTTCCACACCGGCCCGGAACGGGCCTGTCGAGCGCCCGGGGAGGGCGACGGAGGCGGCGGACACCGGAAGGCGGCAGGCACCGGAAGGCGGCAGGCCGGGTGTCCGCGTCGCCGCCCGGCCACGCTGCGCTCGGCTGCGGCTTCGTCCGCGCGGTTCACCCGGACGAGCCCGGGACCCGCCCCGCCCCACCCGCGCCCCCCCAGCGCCACACAGCGCGGGCGCGCGGGGGGGGGGGGGCGCCCGCCGCCGGCGGGGTGGGGCCCCACCCCCGCGAC
>NZ_JBHWGD010000017.1:29629-50453 GCF_042733235.1 Kitasatospora sp. NPDC059722 | reverse complement strand
GCGTTTAGCCCCGGGCGTTACCCCCGCCCGCCCCCGGGCCCCCCCGCCCCGCCGGCCCCCCTGACCCCAAAACGGGGGGGGGGGGGAGGCGGGGGCGGCTCACCACTGGCCGGGCTGGTAGTCGCCCGCCGGGACGCGGCAGATCACGTTCAACCGGTTGTAGGCGTTGATCAGGGCGATCGTCGACACCAGCGAGGCGAGCTGCTCCTCGTCGTAGTGCTTGACAGCGTTCTCCCACACCGCGTCGCCGACCCCGCCGGCGGCGTCGGCGACGCGGGTGGCCTCCTCGGTCAGCTCCAGGGCGGCGCGCTCGGCGTCGGTGAACACCGTCGCCTCGCGCCAGGCGGCCACCAGGTTGAGGCGCTCGGGCCGGTCGCCGGCGTGCACGGCGTCCTTGTAGTGCATGTCGGTGCACATGCCGCAGCCGTTGATCTGGCTGGCCCGCAGCAGCACCAGCTGGGTGGTGGCGTAGGGCACGCCCGCGTCCTTGAGGGCCGCGCCGGCCGAGTTCAAGTGCTTGACGAACTTCGCGCCGGTGGCGGTGGCGTAGTAGTTGAAACGGGCTTCCATGACGGGCTCCTCTGGTCGGTGCGCTCGCTGTCCGCGTGCGCCGTTCGCGGTTGCTCTCACTACCTCGACCCCGCCCGCGCCGCGGATGTGACATCCCCGACCGGCCGCTTCGATGTGACCTGCATCACGTCGACGTCAGGGGCGTGCCGCCGCCTCGCGCAGGTGGACGAGGAAGGCGGCGGTGGCCGGGGGCGGGTGGTGGCCGCGGCGCACGGCGGTGAAGACCTGCCGCACCGGGGTGTCGTCGGGGTGCAGGGCGACCAGCGCGATGTCGGGGCGGGCGGCGCGGGCGGCCAGGGAGGGGATGAGGGCGGGGCCGAGTCCGGCGGCGACGAGGCCGAGCTTGGCGGTCCAGCCGGCGACGGCGTACTCGACGCGCGGGCGCAGGCCCTGGCGCACGAAGGCGGCCAGCAGGGTCGTCTCGATGGTGCGGCGGGCGGCGATCCAGGGCTCGTCGGCGAGTTCGGCCAGGCGCAGGCGCCGGCGCCGGGCGAGGCGGTGGCCGCGGGGCAGGGCGACCAGGACCGGGTCCTCGACGAGCGGCTGGAGGTCGAACTGCTCGTGGTCGTAGGGGTGTTCGGGGTAGGAGGCGACGACGGCGAGGTCGATGTCGGCGTCCGCGAGGCGGGTGAGGAGGGTGGCGGAGAGTCCTTCGGTGAGCGAGACGGCCACTTCGGGATGGGCGGCGCGGAAGGCGGCGAGGGCGGTGGGCACCAGGGCGGCGTTGGCGCTGTCGAAGGCGCCCAGGCGCAGGCGGCCGGTGCCGAGTTCGGTCAGGGCGGTGAGTTCGCGGCGGGTGGAGTCGAGGCGTTCCAGCAGGGCCTCGGCGTGCGGGAGGAGGGCGCGGCCGTGTTCGGTCAGGCGCACGCCGCGGGCGAGGCGGTCGAACAGCGGGGCGCCGAGTTCGGCTTCGAGGGTGGAGATCTGACGGGAGATCGCCGACTGGGTGAAGCCGAGGTGCTCGCCGGCGGCGGTGAAGGAACCGAGGCGGGCGGCGGTGCGGAAGACGTCGAGCCAAGCCATGTCCATGAGGCATGGGTACCATGCGAGACATTCGTTTGTCGCCTGGCTCGGGGCTGCCTAGCGTGGTGGCCATGAACACCGAGCACGCTCCTCTCCGAAAGATCGCCTTCCTCGGCCTGGGCCGGATGGGCCTGCCGATGGCCCGTCGACTGGCCGCCGCCGCACTGCCGTTGACCGTCTGGAACCGCAGCCCCGAGCGCGCCGGCGACCTGCCCCGCGCCGCGAGCCCGGCGGAGGCGGTCGAGGGCGCGGACGTCGTCATCACGATGCTCACCGACCCGGCGGCGGTCCAGGAGGTGGCCGGGCACTTCCTCGGGCACCTGGCGCCGGGGGCGCTGTGGATCGACATGTCCTCGGTCGGGCCGCAGGCGGTGGCCGCCCTGCGCGAACGGCTGCCCGCCGGGACGTCCCTGGTGGACGCGCCGGTGCTGGGCAGCGTCGGGCCGGCCGCGAACGGCACGCTGACGATCTACGCGGGCGGCGAGAGCGCCGACCTCGACCGGGCGCAGCCGGTGCTGGAGCACTTCGGGCGCGTGCTGCGCTGCGGCGGGCCGGGTTCGGGCGCGGCGCTGAAGGTCGTGGTGATGGGCGCGGTGGTGGCCGGGGTGACGGCGCTCGGCGAGGCGCTGGCGGTGGCGGACGGGTTCGGGCTGCCGCAGGAGCTGGCGCTGGAGGTGCTGGGGGGCGGGCCGCTCGCGGGGGTGGTGGCCCGCGCCCGCAGCCGGGAGTCGGACTTCCCGGTGCGCCTGGCCGCCAAGGACCTGGCGCTGGCGGGCGGTGGCCGGGTGCTGACGGCGGCGCACGAGGTGCTGCTGTCGCACCCGGGCATCGCGGACGAGGACCTGTCGCGGGCGGTGGAGGCGATCCGCCGGGGCTGAGGCGCCTCCTGGTCGGGGGGCTATCCCGCGCGGTTCTCCAGCCAGCCCACGGCCGCCGCCCAGCTCGCGTGCTGCGGGTCCACGACCTGGAAGTGGTCGGTGCCCGCGTGCTCCACGTACGTCACCGGGTCCCCCGCCGCCTTCGCGGCCTCGACATAGGCGCGGCTGTGGGTGACGGGCACGCGCTGGTCCTGGTCGCCGTGGACGATCAGGTGGGGGCGGCCCAGGGGCAGGCGGTGGAGCGGGGAGGCCTCGCGGTAGGGGGCCGGGTCGTCGTCGTAGGGGGTGCCGACGAACAGCGGGGTGGCGTCCTCGCCCAGGCCCTCGGCGGCGCAGCGCGGCAGGTCGGTGATCGGTGCGAGCGCGACCGCGGCGTTGACGAGGCCGGCGGCGGCCGTCAGCAGGGCGAGCTGTCCGCCGGCGGAGTGGCCGACGGCGATCGACGGGAGGTCGGCGAGGGCGGGGCGCACGGCGTGGGCGGCGGCGACCGCGTCGAGGGCGTCGGTGAGGGTGTCCGGCCAGCCTCCGCCGTCGCCGCCGGTGCGGCGGTACTCGATGTTGGCCACGCACCAGCCGCGGCCGGCGAGGTCGGCGGCGAGGGCGTCCATGAGGTGGAGGTCGTGCCGGTCGCGCCACCAGCCGCCGTGCACCGTCACCGCCAGGCCCCGGGCGGGCGGGCCCTGCGGGTCCGCGTCCCACAGCTCGACGAAGTGGCTGGGCGCGCTTCCGTAGCGCACGACCTCACGCTTCTGCATCCGTTTTATCCCTCACCCACATAGACCAACGGCACGTCGGTGGCCAACGGTACCGCTCCGAGCGCGAAGCAGGTGGCGTCACACCACTAGGACGGATGCACGGGGGTTAGTACGATGTGCGGACCGCAAGGCACCAACCCGGTAGATGGGAGGAACTACCCGTGACTGCAAGCATGTTGGAGATCCACGACGCGGGCCCGCTGGAGATCGACGAGGCGGGGATCGTGTTCGAAGACGAGTTCGACGCCGATCTCGCCCCGGCGGCCTGTCTCGCCGACCCGTTCGTGACCTGGGTTCCGACGCGATTCCCGTGCGGCGGCGACTCCTGACCCGAACGGCCCGTTCGACGGGACCGAAGCGGTCCGTCTGACCGGACGGGGGCAGCCCGTCCGACCGGACCGGGGCGGTCCGTTCCGACCGGCGGGTGAGCGCGGTACTCCGGGTACGGGGGCGCTCACCCGCCCGGCATTCCAAGGGGGTTCGGTGCGGGAGCACCCGGCGGGGCACCTCGCGCAGCTCGCCCGCCTGGTCGCGCGGGCACCGGAGGGCGGGGGACGGCGGCGCCTGCACGCGGACGGGCAGTGGCTGTACCTGCACGACCGCGCGATGCCCGCGCTCGCCCACGGCTGGAAGCTGCACGTCTCGGCCCGCGCCGCCCAACTGCCGCTCCTACTGGACCTGGTGGTGCCGGTGCTGCTGCGCCGCACGTGCGACGCGAAGTTCGCGGCGGGCGCGGACGTGCTGGGCGCGACGAACTCCGGGGCGCACGGGGCGGCGGCCGTCGGCAAGGCCGTCACGGTGTATCCGCGTGAGGGTGAAGTCGTGGCGCTGGGCGAGGAGTTGGCGCAGCTGCTGGCGGGGTGGGACGGTCCGCGGGTGGTGAGCGACCGGCAGGTGCGCGCGGGTTCGCCGGTCTACTACCGCTACGGTCCGTTCCGTGCCCCGCAGGACCAGGACGTCGCGCTGATGAACGGTCCGGACGGGCGGACGTTCCCGGGGCTCGCGCAGCCCTCGTACGCCCAACCGCCGTGGGCCGTGGACCCGTTCACCGCCGCAGCCGCCACCACCGCCGTCACCGCCGCCGCGCCGCCGAAGGACACGCGCGTGGGCGAGGGCCGCTACCGGATCACCGCGGGGATCAGCCGCGCGCCCGGCGGTCACGTCTACCGGGGTGTCGAACTGGCGAGCGGGCTGGGGGTGGTGGTCAAGCAGGCGCGGGCGTTCGTCGGGGAGGACACCGAGGGCGTCGACGCGCGCGGGCGGCTGCGGCACGAGCGGCGGGTGCTGGCGGCGCTGGCGGGCGTGGCGGGGGTGCCGCGGCTGGTGGACTACTTCCGGCACGGCGTGGACGAGTACCTGGTGACGAGCGCCTGCGGGCCGCGCGACCTGCGCCGCGACGTCCTCGCCCACGGGCCTTACGCGGAAGGGGATTCGGGCGGGCGCGGCTGGCGGGAGGCGGCCCGGGCGCTGCTGCGGGTGCTGGACGCGGTGCACGCGCGGGGCGTGGTGGTGTGCGATCTGAAGCCCGCGAACGTCGTGCGGGGCGAGGCGGGTTCGTGGTCGCTGGTGGACTTCGGGGTCAGCGCCCTGGACGGTGAGCGCCCGGCCGGCGCGACCCCGGGCTACGGTCTGCCCGTCGCCTCGGTGCCTGCCCGGCCCGCGGATGACTACTACGCGTTGGGTACGACCCTGCACTTCGCGCTGACCGGCCTGGACCCGGTGGCGATCGGCCCGGACCCGGCCGCCAGCCGCGACCGCACCCTGGCCTGCCTGGCCGCCGCCCTGCCCGCCCCCGACCACCCGGCCCTCGCAGTGGTGGCGGGCCTGCTGAGCTTCGACGCCGGGGAGCGCACGGCGGCCGCGGCGGCCCTGCGGGAGGGCCGCGGCCCGGCCGGCCGCAAGGTCACCCGCCCCGCCGCGGACGGCCTCGGGGAGGTCGTCGCCCACACCGTCGGCACCTGCGTGCGGATGGCCCGCGCGCTGCTCGGCTCCCCTTCCGCCGCGAGCCGGCCGCGCACGCTGCTCTCGCTCTACGACGGCGCCGCCGGCCTCGGCCTGGAACTGCTCCAGCACGCCGACGAGCACCCCGGCGCCCGCGAGGCCGCCGCCGCCCTCGCCCGCTGGACGGCCGCGCACCCGGCGCTCGGGCTGCTCGGGCCCGGCCTGTACGACGGGCGTGCGGGCGTCGAGCTCTTCCTCGCCCACGCCGCCGCCCGCCTGGGCACCCCGGAGCCCGTCTCCGCCGACGCCGACGCCCGGCTGGGCACCCCGGAGCCCGTCCTCGCCCACGCCGATCCCCGGCTGGGCACCCCGGAGCCCGCCCTCGCCGACGTGCCGGACCCGGGCGCCCTGGTGTCCACCGACCAGATCTCGGGCGCGGCCGGTGTCGGCACCGCGCACCTGCTGCTCGCCGACCTCGTCCGCGCCTCCGACGGCGCCCGTGCGCAGCGCCACCTCGCCGTGGCCGCCGCGTGCGCCCGCCGCCTGACCGACGGTCCGCCGCAGGACCTGAAGGAGGAGCCCAACCCGGGCACCGCCGCCCTCGCCGAGGGTTTCGCCCACGGCCGCGCCGGCCTGGCCCACCTGCTCCTCGCCCTGCCCTCCCCCGACGCGGCGACGCAGGCGGCCGGGCGCGCCATCGTCGAGGACCTGGCCGCCGCACTGCCGCGCCTGGCGGCGGAGGCCGCCCGGCCGGGCGCCACCCGCCGCTGGGGCTCGTGGTGCCGCGGCCTGGCCGGGATCGGCACGGTGCTGCTCCAGGCGGGTCTGTGCCTGGGCGAGGACGCCTACGTGGACCTGGCCGCCGAGGCGGCCGGGGCGTGCCGGGCGCTGGCGCCGCGGATGGGCCAGGTGGTGCAGTGCTGCGGCCTGGCCGGGGTCGGCGAGCTGTTCGTCGACCTGGCGTCGGCCACCGGCGAGGAGCGCCACCGGGAGGCCGCCGGGCAGATCGCGGCCCTGGTCCTGTCGCGCGCCGGCGGCCCGCCCCACCGTCCGGTCTTCCCCGGCACGGCCCTGCTGACCGAGTCCCCCGCGTGGGCCACCGGAACGCCGGGCGTGCTCACGTTCCTGCGCCGCCTGCACCGCGGCACCGGCCCGCGCCCGGCCCTGCTGCCCCTCGCCTGATTGTCGCCCGACCGCCGACCGTCAGGCCGAAGGCGCGGGGTGGACCTGCTGCCAGCCGTTCACCGAACGGGTGAAGAAGATCGTCACCCGGTAGACCTCGCGCCGCCAGACCGAAGCGCCCGGCCCGTACTCGTGCAGTTCCTCCAGCGCCTCCTCCTCGGAGTCGTACGAGTAGTTGCGTCCCTTGGCGTCCATGATCTTCCATTCGACACCCGGCATGCTCTCCAGGCCCATGTGCCCGCCCCTTTCGATCTTGCTATTCGAACGCGAGGACCCTAGCGCCCACCGACCCCGGCACCGCAACCGGCTTTCCCTCCCCGGCCGCGCACCCCCCACCGGGCCGATTGTGCACTGACGACGATCACCCCTTAGCGTCGTCGCTGCACGCCGTGCCCACCGGGCCCGGCGGACGATCACCGGGGGAACGACCTTTGGAGGCACGACCGTTGGGGGCACGACCGTTGGGGGAACAGCCGATGACGCGTGGGCGCCGTCCCGCCCGGGCCGCGGCGGCACTGGGCCTGGCCGCCGTACTGCTGGCCGCGAGCGCCGGCTGCGCCGCACCGCGGGCCGACGACCGCTCCGAGGAGGCCGCACCCGCGCCCACCGCGCCGGCCGCCGCCCCCGCGAGCGCGGACCCGGCCCACCCCCTCGCCGTCGTCTACCGGGGCCCCGCCGCGTGCGACGGCTGCTCCGAGGCCGCGCAGGACCTGCTGGAGCGCAACGGCTTCACCGTCCGCTTCATCGGCCCCGACGAGGACCTGCGCTTCGGCCCCGCCGCGCTGGCCGGCGCCGCCCTGTACGTCCAGCCGGGCGGCACCAACGGCCAGGAGGTCACCACCGCGTGGGGCCTGCTGCGCCGCACCCCGGGCTTCCGCCCCGAGCTGATCCGCGACTACGTGCGCGGCGGCGGCCGCTACCTGGGCATCTGCATGGGCGGCTACCTCGCCGGCGACCCGGGCTACGACCTCCTGCCGGGCGACTCCGGCGAGTACATCAAGACCCCCGGCGCGACCGTCACCGACGACAAGGACGGCCTCGTCGACGTCGCCTGGCGCGGGCAGAAGCAGCCCATGTACTTCCAGGACGGCCCCTACTTCGACGTCGACGGCCCCGGCGCCGACGTCCTGGCCCGCTACACCAACGACCGCATCGCCGCCGCCGTCGCCTCCTACGGCACCGGCCGCGTCGCCGTCAGCGGCCCCCACCCGGAGGCGCCCGCCGACTGGTACCGCAGCTACCACCTGCCCGACGTCTCCGCCACGGGCCTGGGCCTGGGCGACGACCTGCTGAAGACGCTGATGACCGCGCCGTGACGGGAAGGCTCCGGCTCAGCCGGCGGCCGGGGTCCAGCGCGGGTCCCGGCCGGAGAAAGCCGGCAGCCGGTCCGCCGCACCCGCGCCGTCCGCGACCGGCACGGCGGCGGCCAACGTGCCGAAGCCGTCGCGCACGACGGGTATGAGGAACGCCCCGACGCTCCCCCGGCCCCTCGGCCGGCGCGCCGTCGAACGGCAGCGGCCGGCCGGTGGCGACGGCGATGTCCCACGCGTGCACGGCCACGTCGAGCGCGGCCACCGCAGCGCCCCGGGCGGAGGGCGTCGGCCCCATGGGCGTGCCGACGCTCTCCGCCCCACGCCCCGACTCCCCCGCGGCCCGCGCCTGCGTGCGGACCCGCTCCAACTCGGCCACCTCGGCCACGGCGTCGCCCTCGACCGCCCGATCGGGGGCGAACGGGTCACCGGCCGGCGCGGCGCCGGTGATCCGCATCGTCAGCGCCCGCTGGTCCGGCCGGGCGTGGTGGTACACCGTCCACTCGGTGCACAGCGTGGGCGCGCCCCACCCGCCCGCGGGCACCGCGCGGACGCCGGCGAGCAGGTGGTCGTGCGCCCGGGCGAGCAGTCCGAACCCGTCGGCCGTCATGGTTGTCCCCCGTTCCCCCGGTTTCCCGGCTTTCGCTTCACCTTCCTGCGGAACCGTAACAACCGCCCCTGACGCTCCATCAGTGCCGTTCGGCACATTCGGCCCCGGCCTTCCCGGCGTCTCGCCGCCACGACCCTGCCGATCCGGCCAGGGCCGGCCGAGGCCGGTGCGACGGCACGATAACCGGTTGCGTCACGGCCGTTTCCTCGCGACGGTTTCCAGGTGAGCACACCAGATCTCGGCCGGGTCGAGCGCATCGGCGACACGGTCCACCGGCCGGCCGGACCGTGGACCCCGGCGGTTCACGGCCTGCTCCGCCACCTGGAGGCCGTCGGCTACGAACTCGCGCCCCGCGTCCTCGGCTTCGACGGGCAGGGCCGCGAGGTGCTGAGCTGGATCGGCGGCGAATCCGGCCCGGACGGCTGGGGCAAGGTCGTCGACGACCGTGGCCTGATCACCTTCGCCCGCCTCCTGCGCGACTACCACGACGCCGTGGCCGGATACCGGCCCCCGGACACGACGTGCTGGTCCACCAGGACGGCCGGCCCGGTCGGCGACGAAGTCGTCTGCCACGGCGACTTCGGCCCCTGGAACACCGTCTGGCACGGCACCCGGCCGGCGGGAATCATCGACTGGGACCACGCACGTCCGGCACCACGGCTGCACGACGTGGCCTACGCCCTCGAATACGCGGCACCGTTCCGCGACGACGACATGTGCACCCGGTGGCTGCGCTACCCACAGCCGCCCGACCGCCGTCACCGCCTGGAGGTGTTCGCCACCGCCTACGGCCTCACCGACACGACGGGCCTGGTCGACGCCGTGCTCACCGTCCAGGAGCAGAACATCGACGTCAACCGGCGCCTGGCCGAACAGGGCCACGAACCCCAGGCCACCTGGGTCGCCGAAGGACACCTCGACAACCTCCGGGCCCTCCTCGCCTGGAGCCGGGAGAACCGGCACCTGATCGACCCATCGGGTTGAACTCGCGCTGCCGGCAGTCAGGTTGGGTCGGAGCGAGCCACACCCGCTCCCGGCGCCACCGGTCGACACCTCCCGGCACCTACGACACGGCGAGTCCAGGCCGCCTAACGGCACACGTCCTGCTGCTGCCCCGCGACGACGGCCTGCGCGAGTTGCCCCAGGGCGTGGTCGAAGGAGGTGGAATCGGCGTGCGGCTTGGGCCGGATCGCGCCCTGGGCGAGGACGGTGGCGCTGACGATGTCCGTGCTGCTGCCCGCACAGTACTCGGTGACGCCGGACCCGCCGCCCCCGGTGATCGGCCCGCGCCCCACGAGGGCCCGCAGGTCGTGCCCGTCGGTGCCGGACGGCTGGTCGGGCCCGAGGCGGAACAGGACGATGCTCAGCGCCTCCTGCCCGTCGACGGAGACCGTGCAGGACGTCTGCGCGCCCTGCCCGTTGCCCGCCGCCTGCGCCTTGCGCTCGTCGACGCCCGGACGCCCCTTGGGCAGCAGCGCGCCGAGCGGAGTGCCCTTGGCGCGGGGCTGCCCGCACAGGGTCTGCGTGAGGTCGGACTCCCCGGCGCCGAACGCCAGCAGGGCACCGCCGGTCCCGAGCCCGGCAACGACGAGCGCCCCGACGCCCAGTACCCAGGGCCGGCGCTCCGTGAGCCTCACCATTTCGCAGTTCCCTCGCCGTTCGTACACATGATCGACGCGAAGCTTAAGCACGCTGCCCACACAGAAGCAACGGCACGGCCCGCCCCGCCAGCGCCTCGGCCACACGGCCCGCCTGCGCGGGCGCCATGACGGCGGACAGCTGCTTCACCGGCACGAAGCGCGCCCCCAGCAGCCCGCTGCGATTCCGCAGCGCAGCGACGGGCTGCGCGCCCGTGATCCCGCCATCGAAAACGAGGTTGAGGCGCTCCAGGTAGCGGTCGGCGGGCGTGTAGTCGACGGCCAGCACGTCGGCGAGCCGCAGGCTGATGCCGGTCTGCTCGGCGAGCTGGCGGCCGGCGGCCTCGTGCGGGGGCTCGTTGGGGCGGGCGGATCCGCCGGGCAGGATGAGCCCGTCCATGTAGTCGGGGTCGACGAGCAGGACGTCGCCGCGGGGGTTTCGGACGAGGGCGAGGCAGCCGAGCCGGCAGACGGGAGGCTTGGCGAGGAGGCGGGGGTCGCGCATTGGGGGGGTGCTACTTCCTGTTCCAGAAACACCAGTTGATCAGGGCGGCGAAGCCGAGCAGCCAGAGGAGGCGGGCGGCGAGTTCAGTCGTCATCGGCGGCGAGGCGCTCGAAGTGCAGCCCCTTGCGGAGCAGTTCGACGATCCGCCCCACCTCCGGAACACGGGCGGCGCCGAGAGAGATCAGGTAGCAGCCGGTACGGCGCCCGAAGTCCCAGTCCACCTCCAGAGAGGGCAACTTGACCCCTCCCAGAGCGAGGACGGCCGCCAAGTCGTCGGCAACGAGCGCGGCTTCACGCCGCTGCTCGGCAGTCGCCCGGTCGAGCATCGAGGCCATCACACACCGGTCCTGCGGTGCACCTCGAACATCCGCCATGCCGAGAACGCGGCACAGAAGGAACGGAAAGAGGCGAGCTCACCGGTCGAGCCGCAGCGCAGCCACTCCCCCGTGACCTCGTTCCGCACCCGGTAGCAGCGCCCCTCCGGGTCCCATCGCACCCCGTACCCGTGGGACTCGCGAAGTCCCCCTCCGCCAGAACGCCAAGGCGGCTCAATCGCTTCCATGACACGCCTCCTCTAGATGAGTAGATGTCACCAACTCATGTACATGAGATGCATCACAAGAGTGCCCTAGTCCTGTACATAAGTAAACCCGTCACAGGGAGAACCCTGCGACGGGCTTGGAATATTGATGCCCTGTCAGTCCACAGCAGGGAAGCGATAGTCCAAAACGAACTGGTCAGCCGCCATCACCGTGTCACAGACCTCCACCACGCGCCCCTCGACCGTGATCGCATCGCGAACAAGGTGGATGACCGGAGTACCTGGGCTCAACGTAAGGGCCACCGCCTCCGACTTGGTCGCAAGCCGTGCACGCACGGTCTCGGCAAACTCACCGAGGACATAGCCGCGCTCCTCGAGCCGCGCGTAGATCCCGCCACCACCAGGGTTCTCGGCGAAGACCTCCGGAATATCTTTCACCACGTCCCACGGCAGGTACGACGTAGCCTCCTCCGTCGGAACACTGTCGCGAAAATAGCGACGCTTCCTGGCAAGCACCTGCGTGCCGGGAGGCACCGCCAGCCGCTCGGCGATCTCCCGAGGCACTGCGGTCGGACCAACAAACAGAACCGTCACAGACGGGGTGACACCGGATGCCTCCAACTCCGCCAAGTAGGCAGCCTTGCCAGCAGTGCGGTAGGCCCGGCGGAACCGATCCGAGGACTTGCGCTGCACCGGCGGACGGGAACGGACGAACGAGCCCCTACCGTGGTGCGTTTCGATCAGTTGAGTCGTCCGAAGCTCTGCAACGGCCTTGCGAACCGTGCCGGATGCAACACCATAGCGCCGCATCAGCTCGGCCTCGCTGGGCAGCGCAGCCCCTGGAGCCAGCTCTCCTGACTTGATCTGCGCGGCGAGATCGTCCGCGATCTGCAGATACTTCGCCTTGGCCGAGGAAGCCACCCCACTGCTCGCCATAGTCCTTCAGGTCTCCTATTCTCCTGTACATGAGTAACAGTGCCGGGAAGCCCCAGTCAACGCCGCTGCACTCCGTCTCCGTCGCGGGAGCGGTCGTCCGCGAGGACGGCCGGGTGCTGGCGATCCGTCGGGCCGACAACGGCACTTGGGAGCCCCCGGGTGGAGTACTCGAACTGACGGAATCGATCGAAGACGGCCTCCGTCGCGAGATCTACGAGGAAACAGGACTGAAGGTCACCGTCGGCCAACTGACCGGCGTCTACAAGAACATGGCCCGCGGCGTCGTCGCCCTCGTCTTCCGCTGCCACCCCGAGAGCGGCGCCGAGTGCCTCTCCGCCGAAACAACCGCCGTCGCCTGGCTCACCCCCGACGAAGCCGCCGGCCGCATGAGCGAGGTCTATGCCGTCCGCATCCTCGACGCCCTCCGTCCCGGACCGCCCCACATCCGCTCTCACGACGGCCGCCGGCTCACGTGAGAAGTCGACCCCGCCGACTTCTCACTCCACACCACGAGTGATCTCGTCCAACTCCGGGCACGAGCGAGGGGTGTTCGCCGTCTATCCGTACCGCTCGGCCTGCCCTCAGTCGGTCTGGGCGCAGCTGATCGCCGAGGCGTGGTCCGAGATCTTCCTCGCCGGGTACACCAACTACTTCCTCTGGCTGGAGCAGCCGGCCCTCCCCCGGACTCTCCGGCGCAAGGCCGAGGCCGGTTGCCGGGTCCGCGTCCTCCTCGGGGATCCCGGCTCCGAGACGACCAGCCGCCGTGAGCGGATCGAGGGCGCGGCCCTCACCGTCTCCGCCCGCATCCGGATCACCCTGGCCCACCTCGCCGAACTCGCCGACGCCGAAGGCATCGAGGCCCGCTTCAGTGCCCTCGACGACGGGCCGAATCACATCGGGCTCTCCGTCTTCCGCTTCGACGAGCACGCCCTCGTCACTCCCCACCTTGCCCGAACCGTCGGCCACGACTCGCCGATGATGCACATCCGGCGCAGCGAGGAGGACGGCATGTTCGGCCGCTTCGCCGAGCACGTCGAGGAACTCTGGTCCCGGGGCACCGCCATCCGCGCCGCCGCCTGAGTCGGCGCATTCGACAGCCCCGGGACTCCTCGCCAACTTTGCACTCAACCGTCCCTTGGCAGGGCCGAGTTGCGGGTAGAGTCGGACCGCATCACCGGATGTCGGCTCTGGCCGGAGGCTGCACGCGTTTGAGCGCGTGGGGTGCCCAGTTTGCGTCGCCGTCCGGCACGGTTCCCCTCTGTGGGATTCATCTGGAGGTCGACGCATGCCTGCGTGGCTGTCACGCCCCTTTCTCGTCGCGTTGTTCGCGCTGCCGCTCCTGGCGGTCGTGCTGTTGTCCGCCCCGGCCTGGCTGACCTGGCCGTTCTTGCCGCCCGGGCGTCAGGATGTCGTATTGGCGGTGCTCGACCGCCTCGTCCAGTGGACCCGGGTGGCGGTGCCACGCGTGAGCGGCGCCGTGAACCGGGCCGTGGTCGAGTAGGTCACGCGGCGGTCTCCCTGAGCAACGACCTGCCCTGCGCAGGAAGTCGACGAGGCCGACTTCCTGCGCAGGGCGGCCAGGTCGCGGGCGGACTCCTCGGTGAGGCGGCAGAAGCCCTGCACGCTACAGGCGGCCGTCGACAACGTGCTTCAGGCCCGGGGCCCTGTGCCGGGCGGGTGAACTTCACGGCCCGTACGGGTGATGGGCGTGACCGCCCGGACGGCACAGCCGGACCGTTCGTAGACGTCCCCATCCCTTGCCCCGCAAGGGTTGCGCGCCGCGCCGCCCGGCAGGACACGCAGGGACGACGGTCGGCCGGGGGATCACCGTGTGTGGTCGACTTCCACCGGCTTCCGGGTGCTCAACCCGAAAGCACCGCCCGGACTACCAAAGGAACCCCATGCGCCGCGTCATGTCCGTCAAGCGCTCCCTCACCGTCGCCGCCGCCGCTCTGGCGCTCGGCACGACCGCAGCACTGAGCATGCCCGCCATGGCGGACAGCCAGCCCCAGGCCGGCGCCCACCGCGCGACCAGGGCGGTGGTGGTGCCGGACATGACCCTCGACAGCACGGGCACCGCCGACCTCGGCGGCGCCCCCCAGGGGCTCGGCAACGCCTTCGGCGGCAGGGCCACGATGAAGGACGTCGACGGCAAGAACCTCGGCACCGCCTACGCCAACTGCAACAAGGACGCCACCGGCACGAGCGCGGACCAGGTGCTGTGCACGAGCATCCTCAAGTTCAGCGACGGCGCCCAGATCGCCCTCGACGCGGTCATCCCCGTCCCGAAGCCGGGAGCCGACCTCAAGGACTTCGACGCCATCGTCACCGGCGGCACCCTCCGGTACGAGGGCATCACCGGCACCGCCCGCTTCAACCCCAGCTCCGTCGGCGTCTACGAGGTCACCTTCAGCTGACCCCGCGCACCGCGCGCGAGCGCCCGCGCACCCGGGCACGGACCTCCGTGCCGGGCGCGCGGGCGTTCACGCGCCGTCGGCCAACTCCGCGAGCTCGGCGGCCGATTCGGGCGTCAGGCGGTAGAAGCCCTGGAGGCTGACGGCACGTTCGAGCCGCCCGTCGACGACGTACTTGAGGCCCCGGGTGCGGCCGCGCTGGTTGCGCCAGGTGAGGCGAGGCAGGAGGTCGCCGGGGACGGGGAGGTCGAAGCGCACGGGTGTCGCCTCGACGTGGACCACCTCGGCGCCGCAGCCGCCGGCACCGAGCGCCCACCAGTCGTGGTGGCCGGGGTGGGAGCGCTCGCCCCAGGCCTGCGGGGCGGGCCCGCAGCAGTCGCGCCGTTCGCGGTCGACGATCCGCATGCGGCTGACCACGAACACCTCGCGCCGCTTGACGTGCACCGCGTACACCTCGTCCCCGGCGCGGGCGCCCGACCAGGCGGGCAGGGAGGAGTGGGCGCCGCTGAAGGCGGCCGGGGGCCGCCGGCCCTCAAGGCCGGCCTTGCGCAGCTCGTCGCAGGTGTAGTGGGTCCACAGCACGGTGAAGGCGTCCGACATGCGGCTCATGCTACGAACTGGGACCGACAGCGAACTCCCCGATCCGGGCGGGGGTCTGCGCGGTGCCGGTGTGGACGAAGGCGGCCATGCCCAGGGCGCGGGCCGCGTCCACGTGCCCTGGGACGACCTCCAACCGGGCGTCCTCGCCGGCGCAGCCGACGTCGACCAGGATCGCGGGGTCGCGGGGCAGGGGCCGCAAGGTCGCTCACTCATCGCCAGGGAGCTCGAACTCCTGCCGCCGCCGCGCGCCGGCGCGGGTCGTGCATGTGGCCTCGCCCGGGAAGCAGCCGGTGGACTTCGCGACCTGATGCTGGAGTGCGACTACGACGGGATGGGGGCGTACTGCCGCAGCAAACTCGCCCAGTTGACTTCCTCCCCGCCCTAAGGCACGGGGATTCCGGCCGCGTGTGCCGCGCGGGGGCTTTGCCTCCGCGCGGGTGCGCGCGGCCGGTGGTTGGCGTTTCACGGACCGGCTGGTGCCGAGGTCTCCACGCCCTGACACCGCATGCCCTGCGGCGTTGAGGATGTTCTTCGCGGCGTTCACGTCGGCGTGGTCCCGGTGTCCGCAGGCGGTGCACTCGAAGGCCGCTTGGCTCTCGCGGTTCTTCGGGTCCACGTGCTTGCAGGCGTGACAGGTCTGCGACGTGTACGCGGGATTGACCAGCACCACAGCAGTGCCAGTGGTACGCGCCGCATTGCGCAGCGCGAGTTCGAGCAGGTGCCAGCCCTTGTCGAGGATGGCCCGGTTCAGTCCAGCCTTGGCACGGACGCCTCGGCCGGGCTGCTCAATTGTTCCTGCGGCGGAGGCGGTCATGTTCTTTACACGGAGGTCTTCCAGCACCACGACCGCGTTGTGGGTGGCCAGCTTGTTGGCGGCCTGCGCACAGAAGTCCGCACGCCGGTTGCGGACGCGGACGGTGATCGCGTTGATCTTCGCCACTACCGCCTTGCGCCGGTTGCTGCCGCGCGTGCATCGGGCAAGCTGTTGCTGCATGCGGCGCAGCCGCTTCGCCTCGCCCAGCGTCACATACGGCCGGTCGTGGAAGTCGCCTGTGCTGGTTGCCACGGCGAATTTGACGCCGCGGTCCACGCCCACGGCGGCGTTCGGCATCGCGTGCCGCTCAGGGGTCTGATTGCCGTCCTCCACCAGGAACGACACGAACCAGTGCCGCCCTTGCCGGGTAACGGTCGCCGAGCGGATCTGGCCGCCGAGCGGGCGGGACCATCGGAAGCGGACCCATCCGAGCTTCGGCAGCTTCGCCCGACCCCATTTGCGGCCGATCCGCTCCACCGTGATCCGATTCCCCACCGGGAACCGGAACGACGGCCGCCAACGGGCCTTGGAGCGCCACCGCACCCGGAACGTGCCGTGTTCCCGGCACGCCCGGTCCAGATCCCTCAACGTCTGCTGCAACACGTGCGAAGGCGCCTCCGTCAGCCACGGGAACTCCCGCTTCGCCTCCGCCAGCTCGGCAGCCTGCGGAACGTAGTCCATCCACGCCCCACGCCGCCGGTACTCCCTGCGCTGCTCCAAAGCGGTGTTCCACACCGAACGGCAGACATCACCGAATGTCTCGCACAACTCAGCCTGCCCCGAATCGAGTTCAAGACGGTACCGTCGCCCGGACAACACGAGGAACACCCCCCTTCAACAGCCGCGATCAACCTAGCGCACGTCACTGACAACGCAGAGACCTGCGCCGCTTCGCGACTCCGAGCCCAAAAATGGGCCGCCCCCAGCCAAAGCAGGGGTTGGCACCCAAGAGTTCAGATCACCTGCGGGTTCGAGCTCGCGGCGCGCGTGCCGGCCGGCGAGGTGACGGTCAACAGCCTGCACCCGGCGACGTTCATGCCCACCAAGATGGTCCTGGAGGAGATGGGCTACTCGGTCGACAGCCTGGAGGAGGGCGTGGCCGCCGTCCACCGCCTGGTGACCGATCGGGCACTGGCGGGCGTCACCGGCCGCTACTTCGACCGCACCCGCGAGACCCGGGCCGACGCGCAGGCCTACGACCCGGCGGCCCGCGCCGAACTGTGGCGCCGCAGCCTCGAACTGGTCGGCCACCCGGGGCCGTGAGGCGGGCCACGGGCGGCGGCACCGGCCCGGCACCGCCCCCGGCCGGCGGCGGGAAGAAATTTCTGCGCCGCCCGCCGAGCGCACTAGTGCACCACCCACCCCGCGCGGCCTGCGCCGCCGCCCCGCGGGCCCGACCGAGCACCCTAGTGCACTAGTGCGCTACCGCCGGAAACCCCGCAGATAGGGCTTGTTGAGTGCGTTGCGTACGCCGTACATTCTGGGCATGGAGAACACCACCGCGCACCCCGCGCACACCGACGGCAGCAGCACCAACGACGTCCTCATCTCCGGCGGCGGCATCGCCGGGCCCGTCCTCGCCCACTGGCTGCGCCGGGGCGGCTTCAACCCGGTCATCGTCGAGCGCGCGCCCGCCCCGCGCCCCGGCGGGCAGAACGTGGACCTGCGCGGCGCGGGCCGCACCGTCATCGAGCGGATGGGGCTCATGGAGCAGGCCCGCGCGCTCAACGTCGACCAGCGCGGGCTCGGACTCGTCGACCGCAGGGGGCGGCTGACGGCCCGGATGCCGGTCGAGCTGTTCGAGGGCGAGGGCATCGTCGCCGAGATCGAGATCCTGCGCGGCGACCTCGCCGACCTGCTGTACCGCTCCACCGCCCACGAGGTGGAGTACCTCTTCGACGACACCGTCACCGCCCTCGCCGAGGACGCGGACGGCGTCACCGTCACCTTCGAGAAGGCCGCACCGCGCCGCTTCGCGCTGGTCATCGGCGCCGACGGGCTGCACTCGACGGTGCGCCGCCTGGCCTTCGGCGGCGACGACGGCCACTTCAGGCCGCTCGGCGGCTACAACGCCTGGTTCACCGTCCGCGACGGGATCGACCTCGACGGCTGGTTCCTCATGTACAACGCGCCCGGCGGCCTGGTCGCCGGCGCCCGCCCCGGTCGGCTGCCCGGCGAGATCAAGGCCTCGCTCAGCTTCCGTTCCGCGCCGCTGGGCCTGGACCGGCGCGACACCGCCGCCCAGCAGCGCCTGCTCGCCGAGCGCTTCGCGGGCGCCGGCTGGGAGGTGGACCGGCTGCTGGCGGGCATGGCCCGCGCCGAGGACTTCTTCTTCGACTCCTACGGCCAGATCCACCTCGACCACTACACGCGCGGGCGCGTCGCCCTGGTCGGCGACGCCGGGTACTGCCCCAGCCCGCTCACCGGCCTGGGCACCAGCCTCGCCCTGGTCGGCGCCTACCTGCTGGCGGGCGAACTCGCCGCCGCCCGCGCCGCCGGCACCGGCCACCGCGCCGCGTTCGCCCGCTACGAGGAGCTGATGCGCCCCTACGTCACCCGCTCCCAGGAACTGCCGCCCGGCGGCATGAACGGCTACGCCCCGAACAGCGCCACGATGATCCGCCTGCGCGCCGCCTCGATGCGGATGATGGGCCGCTGGCCGATGCGCAACATCCTGGCCGCCCAGTTCGCCAAGGCCGGCGACATCGACCTGCCCGACTACGCCCTCGCCACCGCCGCCTGATGCCGCACCGGCCGGGGAGGGACGGGAGCAGCGGAGCGCCGCCGTCACGGGGGTGCGGCGGCGGTCCGGCTCCGGTGAACAGCCCGCGCGCTCAGCCCTGTTGACGAAGCAGCCAGGCCCGGGCCTCCTCGCGCTCCGCCCGCACCGCCCCCATGAACCACTCCTCGCGCGGGTCCCACACCCGGTTCGCCGCCGCTTCGAGCCTGCCGCGCACGGGCTCCGTCTTCCCGGGGTCGGACACCGCGTGGAAGGCGATACCGCTCTGCTCGGTCGTCCCGAGCACGGTGACGGAGCCGTCGAGGGAAAGCATCGCGAAGCCGGGCAGGCCGGGCCCGAAGCCGAGCAGGCGCTGGGGGTGGCCGAGTTCGTGCGTTCCGACGGTGACCGAGCAGCCGGCGCCCATGAGGTCCCAGCGCTCCAGCAGGCGCACGCGGCGCCACTGCTTGCGCCGGTGCCGGGACGCGGCCCGCGCGCTGAAGCGGTGGACGGGCAGGGCGAGCAGGAACTCGCGGTCGGCGCCGAACAGGCTTGAGGAGAGGGCCAGTTCGTACCAGCCCTGGTTGGCCCGCGCGACGAGGTCCGGTTCGTCGCGGTCGACGCAGACCAGGCCCAGGTCTTGCGGCCCGGGGTCGCGGTGCAGCGCGAAACCCACCACCGACACCGGCAGGACCGGCTGCGGCACCCCGCCCTCCAGCACCTCCAGGCCCGCCCGCCGCAGCGGCGCTTCGACCGTGCGCCGCATCTCCCACCTGCCCAACTACCGCTCCCACCCCGTCGTACGGCCTCCGGCCGAGGATAGGGCCCCGCGCTCACCAGCCGCCCGTGCCCGCGCACGCGTCCGCGAAGGCGGCGGCGTCGGTCTCGGCGCCGAAGTGGTGGATCACGTGCTCGCGGACGTGGTCCTGCTGGGCACGGGTGAAGGCCGCGCAGGCGTCGTGGACGACGTGCGCGGTGTAGCCGCGGTCGTGGGCCTCGCGCAGGGTGGATTCGACGCACACGTGGGTGGCGAACCCGGCCAGGTACAGGTCGGTGACGCCGAGCCGGCGCAGGATCAGGTCGAGATCGGAGAAGCCGGCGAAGGCGCTGGCCCCGGCCCGGCCGCGCACGACCGGCTCGCCGGGCCCGGGGCGGAAACCTTCGGCGAACCCGGTGCCCGCACCGCCCTCGATCCAGGTGCCCGCCGCCGGGATCGCCGCGCGCAGCCCCAGGCGGGCCGGGGTCCAGCCCGCCAGCTCCGGCGCGCCGGGCGTGAGGACGAGCGGGACGTGCACGACGGGGACACCGTGCGCACGGGCGGCGGCCAGGGCGGTGGCCGCCCCGCGCACGGCGGTGTCGAGCAGGTCGCGGTCCGCCACGAGGCGGTGGAGAGCGCCGTGTTCGGGGTCGAGCCACTCGCGCTGGAACTCGATCAGGACGAGGGCGGCGTGCGGGCGCGCGGGCATGACGGTCACGGTCGGCTCCTTGCCGGAAGAAACTCCAACTGGCGAGTTGGAGACTAGCACGAAAGGGCCGCACCTCCAACCGGCCAGTTGGAAATGCGGCCCGCCGACCACCCCCGAAGGCGACGACACCCGAGGGCGAGAACCCCCGAAGGCGACGACACCCGATGGCGAGAACCCCCGAAGGCAAGGAGACCCGGAGGTCAGCGCACGAGCCTGCGCACCAGGTCGACGACGGCGGCGCGACGGGCCGCCGGATCCTCCTGCGCCGTCCCGCCGAGGATCATCCGGGCCAGCTGCGGCGCCGCGAACTGCCAGCCGGCCAGCGCCACGACGGCGTACAGCAGGTCCTCGGGGCGGGGCTGCGCCCCGGACCCGCCGGCGCCGCCGAGCGCGGCGACCTTCTGCGCGTAGTACGCGGCCCGCCGCTCCTGCCCCGCGACCTCCGCGCCGGGCTCGCCGCACAGGGCCTCCCACTGCAGCAGGCGCAGCAGGTGCGGGTGGGCGAGGTGGTAGTCGAAGACGCGGCCCGCGTACTCGGGGAGGTCGACCGGGTGTCCGTCGTCCTCCGCCATCGGCACGGCGGCGGCGAGCTGCTCCAGTTCGCGCTGGACCACGGCGTCGAAGAGCTGCCGCTTGCCGCCGAAGTAGGGGTAGATGCGTTCCTTGTTGACGCCGGCCGCGGCGGCGATGCGGTCGATGCGCGCGCCCTCGGGGCCGTGTGCGGCGAACTCGTCCACGGCGGCGTCGAGCAGCAGCCTCTTGGTCTTCGCGGTGTCCCATCCCATGGGGCCAGCATACGAAGCGTCCAACCGGCCGGTTGGACGCACGGTCCGCCGGCCGCCCCCGCCCCCCCCCCCCCACCCGGGCCCGCCCCCCCCCCCCCCCCCGCCCGACGCCCCGCGCCCCCGGCGGGGGGGGGGCCC
>NZ_JBHWGD010000017.1:10598-29619 GCF_042733235.1 Kitasatospora sp. NPDC059722 | reverse complement strand
CACCGCGCGCTATCCACCCCACGGTCCGCCGGCCGCCCCGGCCCCCAGCCCCCGAAGGCCGCCCGCCGCCCGCCGCCCGCCGTCAGCCGTCCGAGCGCCGCGTGCGGTGGGCGGCCACGCGCACCCGGGTCGCGCAGCGCGGGCTGCAGAAGCGGCGGGGGGTGCGGCGGCCGGTGTCGATGAAGTAGCGGCCGCAGCCGTCGGCGGCGCAGCGGCCCCAGGCGCAGCGGCCGCGTTCGGTGAGCCACAGGCCGAGGGCGAGGGCGCCGGTGGACAGCAGCCAGTGGGTGGGGCCGGCGTCAGGGGGTGCCTGGGTGTGCAGGGCCCAGGGGCGGCCGGGCAGGCGCACGAGGCGGGGGCGGGGCGGGTGGCGGTCGAGGAGGGCGTTGATGGCGTCGGCGGCGGCGTCCTGGTCGTCGAGGTCGAGGATGCGGGTCAGGTGGGCGGTGGCGGTGCGCAGTTCGCGGGCGTCGGCGTCGGCGCGGATGAGCTCGGGGCCGCCGTGGCGGGCGAGCAGGGCCCGGAGGTCGGCGGCGGGCAGGTCGGGGTCGTCGCGGACGGCGTTGGCGAGGTCGGTGAGGAAGTACAGGCCGCGGGGGCGGTCGTCCCGGGGGTCGCCGGGGGCCTCGGGGTTATTCGCTTGATCGTTCTCCACGTCACGATGGTAACGTCAAAATAACAAGTTAAGCGTTACGAGAGAGCGAGGGCCCCGCATGCACATCCCCGAGACGACGCCCGTCCTGGTGGTCGGCGGGGGCCCGGTCGGGCTGGCCCTGTCGCTGCTGCTGTCCGGGTACGGCGTGGAGCACCTGCTCGTCGAGGCGCACCCGGGCACCTCGCTGCACCCCAAGGCCCGTGGCGTGTCGGCACGTTCGATGGAGGTCCTGCGGCGTCTGGGCCTGGAGGAGGAGGTGCGCCGGGCCGGGCTGCCGTCCTCGCACGTGTACTTCTACCGCGGCCGCGACCTCGTCGACCAGGACTTCGTGCGCACCGGCCTCGCCCCCGCCGCCGGCGAGGACGCCGAGCGCACCCCCTCCCCCGGGCTGCTGTGCCCGCAGGACGTGCTGGAGACGATCCTGGCCCGCCGCGCCCGCCAACTCGCCCCCGGCTCCGTCCGCTTCGCCACCCGCCTGGTGTCGTTCACCCAGGACGGCGACGGCGTGGACGCACTCCTTGAGGACCGCGACAGCGGGGAGCGCCGCACCGTGCGGGCGCAGTGGCTGGTCGGCTGCGACGGCGCCTCCAGCCCGGTGCGTGCCGGGGCCGGGATCGCCATGGAGGGGCTCACGGGCCTGGGCCACTTCCTGAGCGTGCGCTTCGAGGCGCCGCTGGGGCCGGTGGTCGCCGACCGGGCCAGCGCCTCGTACTTCCTCACCGCCCCCGGCCGCGGCGGCTTCCTGGCCGTCGACAACGACCGGCAGTGGATCTACCAGCACCCGTACGACCCCGCCGAGGACGACGTTGCCGCCCTGCGCGCGGACCACCACCGCCTGGCCCGACTGGTGCGCGACGCGGCCGGGTTGGCGGACCTGCCGGTCACCGTCCGCGACACCACGACCTGGCGCTGCGACGCCCGCACCGCCACCGCCTACCGCCGCTCGCGCGTCCTGCTGGCGGGCGACGCCGCCCACGTGATGCCGCCCACCGGCGGGCACGGCATGAACACCGGCATCGGCGACGCGGACAACCTCGCCTGGAAGCTCGCCGCCGTCCTGGACGGCACGGCCGGCCGGACGCTGCTGGACACCTACCAGGACGAGCGCCGCCCCGTCGCCCTCGCCGTCACCGAGCTGTCGCTCGCCAACTCCCGCGCCCGCACCAGCTACCGCATCGACGACGAGCTGCTCCTCACCGCCGCCTACCGCTCCACCGCCGTCGTCGAGGGCGAAGCGCGCCCGCCCGTGGACCCCGAGCGCACCCACCCCGACGGCGGCCCCGGCGCCCGCCTGCCCCACCGCCCCCTGCCCGACGGCCGCTCCACGCTCGACCTCGTCGGCCCCGGCTTCACCCTCCTCACCCCGCACCCGGACGGCGCCCGCCGGCGCCAGGCCGCGGCCGCCACCGCCGCCGGCCTGCCCGTCACCGTCCGCACCGCACCCCTGGACCACACCGTCCTCGTGCGCCCCGACGGCCACATCGCCTGGCAGGCACCGACGGATCCCGCCGACGACACCCACCTGCTCACCGTCCTGCGCGCAATCCTGTCGGCACCGCGGGCTTGAACCTCACCCGACGTCAGGAGGCATCGTTACGCCATGACCTCCGAACAGACGTGGAAGGTCGGCCCACTCGCCGAAGCGAGCGGGCTGACCGTGCGCACCCTGCACCACTGGGACCACATCGGCCTCCTCAGCCCCTCCCGCCGCACCCCCTCCGGACACCGCGAGTACACCGAACAGGACGTGGTGCGCCTCTACCTCGTCCTGGCGCTGCGCCGCCTCGGCCTCGGCCTGGAGACCATCGCCACCTGCCTGGACGCCGGCATCGACCCGCTGCGCCTGGTCGGCGAACACCTCGTCGGCATCGACGCCGCCCTCGCCTCCCTGACCGCGCTGCGCGAGCGCCTGGCCCACATCCACGGCGAACTCGCCGCCGAACGCACCCCCGACACCGCCGCCCTCATCCGCGTCCTGCAGGCCATGCGCGGCACCGGCACCCCCGGCACCGAACCCGCGCTGCGCCGCCACCTCGACGACGACCAGATCGACGCCCTGCGCGACCACGCCGCCGCGCTCGGCCCCGCCGCCCACTACTACCTCGACATCGAGTGGCCCCAGCTCTACCGGCGCGCCGAGGCCCTGCGTCAGGCCGGCGCCGACCCGGCCGGCCAGGAGGTCCAGCGCGTCGTGCGGCGCATCGACGAACTGGGCGCCCTGTTCTCCGGCGGCGACCGCGCCCTGTCCGGCGCCGTGCGCGGCGCCTGGCGCGAGGACCCGGCCGCCGTCTCCGGCCAGAGTGACGCCCCCGCCGACCAGTGGCGCGACCTCGCCGACTTCCTCGACCTCGCCCGCCGGGGTGACGCATGAGCGCCATGCCCAGGCGCGTGCGGGTGCGCGTCGCCGTGATCTCCGTGCTGCCGGTACTGTTCCCGGCACTGCTGCTCCTGACCATCCTGGCGATGGCCCACGTGGTGCCGTGGCCGGTGGTCCCCGCGGTGGCGCTGGCCCTGCTCGTCCAGGCCCTGGTCACCTACATACGCCTGGGCCGCTCCGACGGGCCCGGGAACTGACCCCCCGTCCGGGACGGCCGCCCGCCCCGGCCGCCTTCGAGCGCCCGAAGGCGCTGCCGAGCCACGGTGACCGGGTGCTCCGGCTCGCTGGTTGAACGGATCAATCGGGTGAGGTTCTCGGCCGGGGACGGAGTGCCCGGGGATGCCGTTGCGGGGGTGTCACTAGCCTGGGGCGGCGGGCCCCCGAGGGCTGCTGCTTCCGTAATAAGGCGGCTGGGAGGCCCTGCTGTCCGAAGCCTCCTGCCCCTGGTGGCGAAAGGGACAGTCTTGGATCTCGGCTCCACGGCTGCGGTCACATCGACCGGGTCGACGCGCAGGACGGTGCTCCGGGCGCTGGTGGCGGGCGGGTTGGCGGTCGGGCCGGGCTCCTGGCCGTCGTCGGCGCGAGCGGCGGGTGCGGCAGGTACGGCAGGTGTGGCAGGTACGGCAGGTGTGGCCGGTGCGGCGGGTGCGGCGGGTGCGGCCGACGGATGGGAGTCGTTCGCCGACCGGGTGAAGGCCGAGTTCGCCGCGATGGGCCTGGTCGGCGCGGCAGTGGCCGTGGTCAGCAGCGACCGCGTGCTGCTGACCTTGCCGCTCGGCGTACGCGAGGCGGGGACCGACGCCCCGGTCACGCCCTCGACACGGTTCCTGGTCGCCTCGACGACCAAGTCCATGACCTCACTGCTCGTGGCAACCCATGTCGACCAGGGACGACTGGCGTGGGACCAACGGGTCGTCGACGCCTGGCCGGGCTTCCGGGCACCCACCGACGAGCTGACACGCACCCTGAAGGTCCGCGACCTTCTGGGCATGGCGACCGGGATCGACGAGCCCCCGGCGTTGTCCGGTCTCCACGAAGGAGACCCGACAGCCCCCCAGCTGCTCCGGTCCCTGGCCACGCTCCCGGTCGCGGCCCCTCCCGACACCACGTTCATCTACAACAACACCGTGTACTCCGCCGCCGGTTACCTGCCGCTACTCGGCTCGGGCGTGTCCGGAGACGGACTGACCGCAGCGTTCGCCGACGACCTGCGGGAGCGGGTGTACGGGCCGGCCGGCATGGCCGGCGCCGGGATCGCCGACGACCCCCGCGGGCTGGTCACCGACTTCATGCGGGGCCACGGGCCCGACCTCGCCGGCACGAACGCACCGCTCGCCTACGGGCCGGTCGGCAGCTACGCTCCCGCCGGCGGCACCCTCGCCTCGCTCGACGACATGGCGTCCTACGTCCGCTTGCAGCTGCGGCGCGGCGTCTCCGTGAACGGCCACCGGGTGGTGTCGGCCGGGAACCTCGCCGAGTGCTGGAAACCGCACATCCCGGTCCCCGTCTCACCGGAACTCGACCCCGACGTCACCGAATCCGGGTACGCGATGGGCTGGATCCACAACCGGTACTGCGACGGGACCTCGCTGATCTGGCACAACGGCGGCATCGACGGCTTCACCTCATTCATCGGCTTCCTGCCGGAACACGACCTCGGGCTGGTCGTGCTCAACGCGATGAACCCGTCCCCGACCGGCACGTTCTTCTACCTCTACGTCCTCAACCTGCTGCTCGGCGAAAGGTTCGGCCTCAACAAGGGGGTCCCGGCCAAGGCCCACGCCCAGTACCTGGCCGCCGTCCAGGCCCTGCGCACCCTCGGCGGCCGGACCCGCCCGACCGACCCCACGATCACCGCGCCGCACCTGGGCTTCTACGAAGGCGGCTACCGGCTCACCCAGGACGGCCCCGACCTCAACCTCCGCCTCGGCCCACGGACCATGCCCCTGGGCGTCCTGCCGGACGGCACCTACGTGATGACCGGCGGGCTGCTGGTGGAGAACAAGGTCCGCCTGACCCGGGACGCGGACGGCACGCCACGCATCGAGGTGGTCCAGTTCGAGACCGTCCGCCGGACGGTCGGGCCACCGTAGCCGGCCCCGTGATCACGGCGTCCGCTGTGCCGACCGCCCGGCACGCGGGTCCGCCCGTTGTGCCCGGCCGGGCGTCAGCCCTGCGCCGTCCACCGGGGCAGCGCCTCGCGCCGCTGGAGCCACAGCGGGTCGGCGCCGCAGAGGCCGGTGCGGGCGGCGACCGTGCCGGCGGTGATGGCGCAGGTGGTGTCGACGTCGCCGAGGCCCGCGGCCGTGCTCCACAAGGCGTCGGTGAGGCTGTCGAGGTGCGCGGCGGCCGACCACAGGGCGAAAGGGACGGTGTCGGCGGCGCTGACGCGCTGCCCGTTGCCGAGCAGGTCGGCGGCGCGCCACGGCCGGGCGTCGGGGCGCACCGCGCAGGCCAGGGCCAGGGTGTTGCGGACCTCGCCCGCGGGGGTGTGCCGCAGGACCTGCTTCAGGAACTCCTCGCCGTCCGGGGCCGGGCCGCCGCGCGAGGCGGCGGCCAGGCAGGCGGCGACGGCCACCGCGACCGCCCCGGCCACGCCCTCGGGGTGGGCGTGGGTGACCTCGGCCGACAGCGCCGCCTGCCGGGCGGCCTCCTCGGCGTCGCCAGCGAACCACGCGCCCAGCGGCGCGACCCGCATCGCGGCGCCGTTGCCGAAGCTGCCCTGGCCGTCGAAGAGTTCGCGCGTGCGGGTGCGCCAGGAGGACGGGTCGCCGGCGAGGGCGGGCAGCAGGCGGTGCATGCCGGCGCCGTAGCCGCGGTAGGCGTCGGCGAGGTAGGTGGCGCCGAAGGCGGCGGCGAGGGCGTCCTGGTCGACGGTGCCGTGCACGGTCAGGACCCGGTGGACGGACAGGGCCATCGCCGTGTCGTCCGTCCAGTGCCAGGGCGACTCCTCGGGCGTGCGGCGCGCCCGGATGTCCCGGTAGGCCTCGGGGGCGGTGCGGAACAGCGGGAACCAGCGCTCCCCGAACGCGTCCCCGAGGGCGAGCCCCTCCAGCGCGTCACGGGCGGCCACGGGCACGGGCGGACGAGTCGTCATGTCCCCATCCTCCCTTGGCCCGGCGAATCCGGTGGCACCTCAGGCCGCCGGCGAGACTGCCCCGATGACCACCCCGTCCCCCGACCCGCGCTCGTGGGGCGTCGCCCCGCACTACGCGGGCATGCAGGCCCTGATCTGCGACCTGGTGGTGCCCGACAGCGCGCCGACGAGCCGTTGCGGGTCCGGGTCCAACGGGCCGCCGCCGCGGGGCTTTTGCCCGCCCCGCTCGCCGCCGAACTCCGGTGCGCCCTACGCCTGCGCGAGCGGCTCGCGCAGGGCGCCGTGACAAGCGGCGCCGTCAGCCCCGAGCGGGCCGTCGCCGCGGTGCGCGCCGTCTTCGACGCCGTCCGCCTGCTCCTGCGCCCCGCACCGCCGCCGCCGCCCGTGCAGCGGCTCGACCGGCTGTGGGAGGCGCACCTGGAGACGCCGTTCCCCGAGAGCTTCCGCGGCGTGGACGTCGACGGCGTGGACCTGGTCCTCCTCGACGCGAACGTCGCCGGGCTCGTCCTGCGGGAGCTGAACGGCGGCCTCGACGGCGACGGCGCCGCCGTGCTGTGGGCGTGCATCGCCGACCTCGACGCGATCGTGCCCCGGCTCAACGAGGAGTACTGCGCCGCCTACTACCGGCGGCTGCGCACGGTGGCCGCCCTCGCCGCGGGCCGTCACCTGCCCGCCGCCACCTGACCTAGCGGGTGACGGGCGGGCTCATGCGGACCTCCGGGCCGCAGACGGTGGCCTCGGCCGGCTCGCCGCTGCGGTCCGTCACCGGGACGCGGACGGCGGCGGCCCCGCCCGGGGCGGCCACCGTGGCGGTGGCGGTGGTGACCCGCGGGGTGCAGGTGCCGCCGGGGCCCTTGCCGTCCGTCCCGGGCCAGCGCAGCGCGAACACCGCCGCCCGGCCCGTGCCGAGCGTCACCGCGGCCGGGCCGCCCTCGCCGCTCCCCCGGGCCTGCGGTCCCTTGCCCCGGTGGAACTCCAGCTTCGGGTAACCGGCCAGGGTGCAGGGCCGGGTGCCGGAGTTGACGGCGGCGAGCTCGGCGTTCGCCGGGTCCGGCGCGGTCGTGCCCTCGGCGGTGAGCAGGGTGAGCGTCCACGTCAGGTCCGCGGCACGGCAGTTCGCCGTCCCGGCGGCGGACACGGCGGCCGTCGTGCCGGCGCCGCAGGACGTCAGCAGTGCGGACACGGCCACCATCGGCAGCAAGCACGGGCGCATCGGATCCCCCGGATCGTCGGGACGGGCGACGGGCCGTCACCGCCCGCCCGTCGTCGGGGACGAAGACACCGCACGGGGCCCGCCGGTTGCCCCCGTCCCCGGCACGGCCGACGGGATGTGAGCTGCGCCACATTCGCTTTATGCCGTGCAGCAGAAGACGCCCCGGCGCAGTCATGACGCAATGCCAGGACAACAGGCCGACGGAGAACGGGGGCGACGGGGTGAGGCTGCGCAGGGCCGCTCCCGGGATCGGCTTCGCCGCTTTCGTGGAGCAGCGGTCGGGGGCGCTGTTCCGCACGGCGTACGTGCTGACGGGGGACGCGCACGCGGCGGAGGACCTGGTGCAGGAGACGCTGGAGCGGGCGTGCCGGCACTGGCGGAAGGTGGCCGCCTCGGACGCGCCGGAGGCGTACGTGCGGCGGATCCTGGTCAACCTGGCCAACGACCGCCACCGGCGCCTGAACCGCCCGGGCCAGCGCACCGCGCCGCTGGCGCCGTCCGGGTACGGGGAGCCGGCCGATCCGCGCGACGCCTACCGGTCGGTGGAGCTGCGCGAGGAACTCGTCGCGGCGCTGCACACGCTGCCGATGGGGATGCGCACGGTGGTGGTCCTGTACTACCTGCACGACCTGGGCGACCGGGAGATCGCGCAGGCGCTGGACATCTCGCCGGGTTCGGTGCGCTCCCAACTCGCGCGCGGGCTGGCCCGGCTGCGCGAGGTCCTGCCCCGCCAGGAGGACCCGCCCCTCTCCTCGCCGCCCGTTGCCTCGACTTCGCGTGAAGGTGCCCCATGACCCGACTGCCGCCCCCCGATCCCGAGTTCGAGATGGAGCTGCTCGCCGCCATGACCGATTTCGCCGACCGTGCCCCCGTCCCCGCCGTCGACGCCGCCGCCATCGTGCGGCGCACCGCGCGCCGGCGCACCGCCGTGGCCGGGGCGGTGGCCGTCGCGGTGGCGGCCGGTGTCGTGGCGGGCGGGCTGCTGTTCGCCTCCCCGTCTGCGCCGGGCGCCGGGGGGCGCCCGGCGGCTCAGGCCCCGGCCGCCTCCCCGTCCGCGCCGCCACCCTCGTCCCCGCCCGCGACCACCCCGGCAGCACCGGCAACCCCGAAGCAACTCTTTCCGACCCCCTACCTTCCGGGCCCCGCCGCCCCGTCCGACGGCATCCCCTATCTCGTCTCACCGCTCGCCAAGCCGCCCGAGTCCATGCCCACCAGGCAGGGCCCACCGGTGACGGTCCCCGCGCTCACGGGCTTCACCCGGGAGGCGGCCATGGAGGTGCTGCGGGAGGCCGACCTGCGCGGGGAGGTCCAGGAGGTGGCGGACGAGAACGTGCCCGCCGGGAGGGTCGTGTCCACCGGGCCGGCCGCCGGCGCCGTGGTCCCGGCCGGTTCGACGGTGCGCCTGGTCGTCTCCACGGGCCGGCCGGCAGGCTGACCTGCGGGCCGCCCGGGCCGCCGGCCTGCGCCGCAGCCCCCGCCCTGCGGGTGCGGGCGGGGGCGATCTAGGGTGCTGGCATGATCTCCTCCCCGATATCCGGCCCCCGCCACGCCCTGCAGACGCTGCTGGAGGGCAACGCCCGGTTCGTCGCCGGCTCCCCCGAGCACCCCAACCAGGACGCCGGGCGCCGGGCCGCGCTCGCCCCGGCGCAGCGCCCGTTCGCGGTGCTGTTCGGCTGCTCTGACTCCCGCCTGGCGGCCGAGATCATCTTCGACCAGGGTCTGGGCGACCTGTTCGTGGTGCGCACGGCGGGGCACGTGGCGGGTCCCGAGGTGCTGGGCAGCATCGAGTACGGGGTGAGCGTGCTGGACTGCCCGCTGGTGATCGTGCTGGGCCACGACTCGTGCGGCGCGGTGGCGGCGGCCCTGGACGCGGTGGACGAGGGCCGGCTGCCGGGCGGTTTCGTGCGCGACGTGGTGGAGCGGGTGACGTCGAGCGTGGTGTCGGCCAGGGCGGCGGGCATCGAGGACCCGGACGCGATCGTCGACGAGCACATCCGCCAGAGCGTGGACCTGCTGCTGGAGCGCTCGCAGGTGCTGGCGGCGAAGGTCGCCGAGGGCAGCGTGGGCGTGGTGGGCCTGTCCTACCGCCTGACCGACGGCCAGGCCCGCATGGTCGCCACCCACGGCGACATCCTCTAGCGGCTCCCGAGCGCCGTGTCCGATCCCCGCCAGCGCGGGCGGTGGGGCGGCGGCAGAGTCGGGGGCATGCACAAGGTCACCGATCTCAAGGTCCTCTACTTCGGCACCCCGGTGGTGCTGATCGGCTCCCGCAACGCGGACGGCAGCGCGAACCTGGCGCCGATGTCGTCCGCGTGGTGGCTGGGCCACTCGTGCCTGCTGGGGCTGGGCAACAGCGCGCAGACGTCCGCGAACCTGCTGCGCGAGGGCGAGTGCGTGCTCAACCTGCCCTCGTCGGCGATGGTCGACGCCGTCGACCGGCTGGCGCTGCTGACCGGCAATCCGGTCGTCTCCGAGTACCGGCGGGAGCAGGGCTACCGCTACGAGCCGCGCAAGTTCGAGGCGGCGGGGCTGACCGAGCTGCCCGGGGAGCTGGTGCGGGCGCCGCGCGCGGCGGAGTGCCCGGTGCAGCTGGAGTGCCGGCTGGCGGCGGCCACGCCGCTGGCGGGCAACGAGCGGTGCACCGCCTTCGAGGTGGAGGTGGTGCGCGCGCACGTGGACGAGCGGCTGCTGGTGCCCGGCAGCGACCACTACGTGGACCCGGTCGGCTGGGACCCGCTGATCATGAAGTTCTGCGAGTTCTTCGGCGACGGGCGGCGCCTTGCGCCCTCGCGCCTGGCGGAGGGCTGGCGGATGCCGGGACGGCTGGCGCCCGCGCGGGCCTGACGGAGAGTCCGGGGTTGACTTCAACAGCTGTTGAAGTTGTCGAATGGGTCCCGGCACCACCGCACGGGCGCCAATGTCGATGCCCGCCCGTGCCGGGGCCGGGGCCGCCTTCCATCCGATCGTGCCGGAGGCGGCCCCGGCCCCGCCGCCGTTCCAGGGCCCGCTCAGGCCCGCTCAGGCGCCGGCGCTCTCGGCGAGGGTGTGGGCGACGAGGGCGTTGGCGTGGCCGTGGCCCAGGCCGTGCTCGGTCTTGAGCCAGGCGACGAGCTCCATGTGCCTGGTGAGCGGGGAGGTGCGGATGAGGTCCTTCCACTCGGCGACGGGGCGGCCGTACTTCTTCTCGATCGACGGGAAGTAGGCGGCGGGGCCCTTCACGGGGGTGGCGGTCATGGTGCGGTGTCCTTCCGGGGTGGCACACAAAGCGGTGCGCGGTGCGTTTCACGGGTTAAGACCGTGATCGCACCGCGCACTCATCGCTTCACGCACGTGACTCGCGTCACACCGTGGCGCGGCGCCTTCCCCGGCCGGCGCGGCGGCCGGCGGGCGGGGTGGGGTCGGCGTTCCAGGCGGCGACGGGGTTGCCGAGCCAGCGGGTGGAGCCGGGGACGTTCTCGCCGCGCATGACCAGGGAGGCCGGGCCGACGGTGCTGCCCTCGCCCAGGGCGGAGTTGAGCAGCACGATGGAGTGCGGCCCGGTGGTGGAGCCGGCGCCGAGGTGGACGGTGCCCAGGCGCATGACGCGGTCGTGGAAGAGGTGGGTCTGCAGGACGGTGCCGCGGTTGACGCTGGCGCCGGCCTCGACGGTGACGAGGTCGCTCTCGGGCAGCCAGTGGGTCTCGCACCACACGCCGCGCCCGATGCGCGCGCCCAGGCTGCGCAGCCACAGGTTGAGGTAGGGGGTGCCGGTGATGCTGGAGCCGCCGAAGGGCATGGCGAGTTCCTCGACGAAGGTGTCGTAGAGCTCGTTGCGCCACACGAAGGAGGACCACAGGGGGTGCTCGTCGGTGCGGAAGCGGCCCACGAGCAGCCACTTGGCGGCGGTGGTCAGCGCGCAGGCGATGACGGCGGCCAGGGCGAGGACCAGTCCGCCGGTGGCGATGGCGGTGGGCACGCCGTAGTCGTCGCGGATCTCCTGGAAGGCGGCGAGGACGAAGTCGCCGAGGACGACGGCCAGGACGATCGGCAGCAGGCGGCACAGCTCGACGCCGGCGCGCGCCCACATCAGGCGCCGGGGCGGGTCGTAGGTGCGGGCCTCGCCGCCGGTGTCGGCGACGCGGGGCAGCGCGAAGGCGGGGCGCCCGAGCCAGGAGGAGCCCTCGGGGGCGTGGGCGGGGGTGTCGGACAGGACGCCGACGAGGGAGTTGTCGGGCAGGTGGCGCCCGGGGCCGACGATGCCGGAGTTGCCGACGAAGGAGCGCTTGCCGACCTGGGCGGGGCCCAGGTGCAGCCAGCCGGCGCGGACCTCGTAGGGGGCGACGAGGGTGTCGTCGGCGAGGAAGGCGCCGTCGTCCACGCGCATGAGGCCGGGCAGGGACAGGACCGTGGAGGCCTCGACGCGCCGGCCGATCTTCGCCCCGAGCAGGCGCAGCCACAGCGGGGTGAAGAGGCTGGCGTAGAGGGGGAAGAGGGTGCGGCGGGCGGTGTCGGTGAGGCGGTGGACGGCCCAGGCGCAGAAGGCGACCTTGCCGTGGGCGGGGTGGTGGCCGGGGCGCAGGGGGCGGGAGAACAGGCGCACGGCCAGGACTATGAGCGTGGCGTGGCAGAAGAGGGTGAGGACGGTCAGGGGGATGGTGAGGGGCAGGAGCTGGAGGATGGCCTGGCCCAGGGTGCGGTCGGCGTCGATCATCGGGTAGATGATCGCGAGGGCCGGGGCGGCGGCGATCAGCGGCAGGAGGCCGAAGAGGGTCAGGCCGGTGCCGTAGGCGAGGTTCCAGGCGCGCGAGCGTGCGCGCGGGGCGGGGTGGGCGGGCCAGCCGGCGGGTGCCTCGGGGGCGGGGCGGGCCGGGGAGCCGTGCCAGTGTTCGCGGGCGGGGACGGTACCGGTGACGCAGGAGCCGGGGGCGATGTCGGCGCCGGCGCCGATGCGGGCGCCGGGCATGAGGGTGGAGCGGGTGGCGACGCGGGCGCCTTCGCCGATCTCGACGTGGCCGAGGTGGAGGATGTCGCCGTCCAGCCACCAGCCGGCGATGTCGGCCTCGGATTCGAGGACGGCGCCGGTGCCGATGCGGGCGAGGCCGGTGACGGGGGGCAGGGTGTGCAGGTGGACGTCCTTGCCGACGCGGCAGCCCAGGGCGCGCGCGTAGCGGGCGGCCCAGGGGGTGCCGGGCAGGGCGCCGACGCCGAAGAGGGCGACGGTGCGTTCGGCGAGCCACAGGCGCAGGTGGACGTGGCCGCCGCGGGGGTGGCTGCCGGGGCGGATGCCGGCGGTGATGACGCGGGCGCTCGCGGCGGCGAGCAGGGTGCGGCCGGGGGCGCTGTAGAAGAGGAGGAGGCCGGCGAGGACGGGCCACCAGGAGGAGTGGGGGGCCCAGGGCAGGTGGGCGCCGGTGAGGTTGTCGAGGGCGGTGAGGACCAGGACCCAGCGCAGGCCGGCGAGGGTGAAGAGGCCGAACAGGGCGATGGTCTGCCACAGGCCGGCGCTGGCGGGGGTGCGGCGCACGTCGCGCCGGCGGGGCGCGGGGGCCTCGGGGGTGCGGGCGCCAGTGTGCGGCGGTGCGAGGGAGTCGAGGTGGGCGGCCATCGCGCTCAGGCCGGGGTGGGCGTAGAGGTCGGCGACGGACACGCCGGGGTAGCGGGTGCGCAGTTCGGAGACGAGGCGGGCGGCGGTGAGGCTGGAGCCGCCGAGGGCGAAGAAGTCGTCGCCGGCGCCGGGGGCCATGCCGAGCAGGGCCTCCCAGTGGCCGGCGAGCCAGCCGGCGGTGCCCTCCAGGGGGCCGGCGGCCGCGGCGTCCTGGCGGCCGGTGGTGGCCAGCGGCCAGGGCAGGGCGTTGCGGTCGACCTTGCCTGAGGTCTTGGTGGGCAGGGACTCGACGAGGGCGAGGACCGGCACGAGCGGGGCGGGCAGGCGCTCCAGCAGCAGCTGGCGGGCGGCGGCGAGGTCGGGGTGGGTGCCGGGGCGGGCGACGAGGTAGCCGACCAGCAGGTCGGCGCCCGCGGGGGTCTTGCGGACGGCGGCGGCCGCGGCGCGCACGTCGGGCAGGGCCTGGAGGGCGGCGTCGATCTCGCCGAGTTCGATGCGCCGGCCGCCGAGCTTGACCTGGTCGTCGGCGCGGCCGACGAAGACGAGGCCTTCGGGGTCGTTGCGCACGAGGTCGCCGCTGCGGTAGACGCGCGGGGAGGCGAAGACGGGGTGGGGGCTGAACTTCTCGGCGTCCTTGGCGGGGTCGAGGTAGCGGGCGGTGCCGACGCCGGTGATGAGCAGTTCGCCGGTCTCGTACCAGGGCACGGGGTGGCCGTTCTGGTCGACGACGGCGATCTCCCAGCCGTCCAGGGGGGCGCCGATGCGCACGGGCTGGCCGGGCAGCATGCGGGCGGCGGTGGCGACGACGGTGGTCTCGGTGGGACCGTAGGTGTTCCAGAACTCGCGTCCGGGGGTGGCCAGGCGCTCGACGAGTTCGGCGGGGCAGGCCTCGCCGCCGACGATGATCAGGCGCACCGCGTCCAGGCACTCCTGGGGCCACAGGGCGAGCAGGGTGGGGACGGTGGAGACGGCGGTGATGCGGCGCTCGACGAGCCAGGGGCCGAGGTCGGTGCCGGCCTTGACGAGGGAGCGGGGGGCGGGCACCAGGCAGGCGCCGTGGCGCCAGGCGATCCACATCTCCTCGCAGGAGGCGTCGAAGGCCACCGACAGGCCGGCCAGGACGCGGTCGCCGGGGGCCAGCGGCCGCTGCTGGAGGAACAGGCGGGCCTCGGCGTCGACGAACGCGGCGGCGCTGCGGTGGGTGACGGCGACGCCCTTGGGCCGGCCGGTGGTGCCGGAGGTGAAGATGATCCAGGCGTCGTCGGCGGGCGAGGGCCAGGCGGGGCGGCCCGACGGGCGGGCCTGGGGACCGGCGCTCAGCTGGTGGCCGGCGCCGATGACGGCGCACACCTGGGCGTCCTGCCAGATCATGGCGGCGCGCTCGTCGGGGTCGTCGGCGTCCACCGGCACGTAGGCGGCGCCGCAGCGCAGGACGGCGAGGACGGCGACGTACAGGTCGGCGGTGCCGGAGGGGATGCGCACGCCGACGCGGTCGCCGCATCCGATGCCGTGGCCGGCCAGGGTGCCGGCGAGGGCGTCGACCTCCTGCAGGAGGGTGCGGTAGTCGAGCACCCGGGTGCCGGTGTCCAGGGCGGGCGCGTGGGGGTGAGCGTCCGCGGTGGCGGCGATGATGTCGAGCAGGCTGCGCGGGTGGGCGGGCTGGGCCACCGGCCAGGCGGCCGCGTACCCGGGGTGGGGGCGGTGCAGCGTGCCTGGGCCGGCCGTGTCCTGGCGTGCGTCCATGGGGGGTGGTTTCCTCGGCTCCGGTTCCTGGGTCAGGTCTGTTGGCTCGGGTGCGGCGTCACCCGCGGGGTGGGCGGGTGCGAACGCGCACGGGCGTCACTCGGGGTGACGCCCGTGGAAGCACGTTCTTTCACCATGACTCGGTGGGGAGTCCTGCGGATGCAGATGGAGCGTGGTCAAAGGAAATTCTCACGATCTGTGCCGCACGGGACGGCAGGGGAACGATTCGAATGTGATTTCGGTCTTTATGGGGTGTTTTCGCTGGTGAAGGGTAGCGGCTGCGGGAGGACGGCGCCGTGACGGGAGGGATGGGAGTGATGAACGCCATGCGACCGGAACGCTACCGGCTGCGGCGGGGACACCGCCTCCGCGGGGGTGTGCGAACCGTTCACCCGGACGACACACCGTGACGGCGGCGTTGACCTGGGCGGACTCTTCGGGAACGCACCGGGGGCGGCCCCCGGGGCCCGGGTGAGGGGTTGGTGAGGGAAACGCGGGGGCTGGCGACGGGACGTACACGCATTCGACGTAGGAGGTGCCGGGGACGCCGTGGACCGGCCCAGGACGATCTCCCGGACATCCCCCCGAACTCCCCACCGGGCGTCCCCGGACCTCCCCCGCCCCTCGCACTCCCCCGGACCTCCCCGCCTCCCCGCTTCTCCCGGCCGCCCTTGCTAGCGTCGTCGTCCGTGAGCCTGGTCTGGTACGCGGCGTACGGGTCGAACCTGGACGCCGCCCGCATGGCCTGCTACCTCGCCGGCGGGCGCCCCGAGGGCGGCGCACGCCACTACCCCGGATGCCGCGACCCGCGCCCGCCGCGGCGCGACGCCGCGGTGACCCTGCCCGGGACGATGTACTTCGCCTGGCACTCCCCGACCTGGGGCGGCGGCGTCTCCTTCTACGACCCGGACTTCCCCGACCCCGACTTCCCCGACCCGGACGCCGAGGGCCGCGTCCCCTGCCGCGCGTACCTGCTGTCGGACGGCCAGTTCGGCGACGTCGCCGCGCAGGAGATGCACCGCTCCCCCGGAACCCGCCTCGACCTCACCCGCGTCCTCACCCACGGCCGCGACCGCACCGGCCCCGGCCGCTACGAGACCCTGCTGCGCACCGGCACGCTCGACGGCCTGCCCCTGCTCACCTTCACCGCCCCCGGCGGCCTGGCCGCCGCCCGCCTCAACCCGCCCACCGCGCCCTACCTGCGCACCCTGGCCGCCGGACTCGCGCAGTCCCACGCCTGGAGCGCCCGCCGCTGCGCCGCCTACCTCGCCACCCGCCCGGGCGCGGCCGGTCACTGGAGCGAGCGGGACGTGCTGGCCGTCCTGGGCTGACGGCGGCCGCCCGTTCGTCTCAGCCGTGTGCCGCGGGTTCCGCGGGTGCCGGCGCAGGGTGTCCAGGGCCGGTTCGGGGGTGTCGTCCTCCAAGAAGCAGCAGGTGAAGACCGGCTCGCAGTGCGTGCTCACGGCGACATCCCGTGGGAAGGAAAAGGGGTTGTGAACTGCTGGGGGTCGAGGTCGTTTTCGTGCGCATGGGTGTCCGTGAGTTTGTTTTCGATCATGGCTTGTTGGATCGGTGAAGCGACTGTCGGTGGCGTCTGCCAGGGTGGTGGTACTGACGGAGAGGGGGTTGGCGTGACTGGGCCGGGGAAGCCGCTGCGGCGGATCGACGCGCCGTTCGTTTCCCTTGGCCCGTCGGGTGTGACGGTCCGTGACCGTCTCAAGGGCCTCACGCCCGAGGACGAGAAGGTGCTGCGGCTGGTCGGCGAGCACCTCGGTTCGCTGGCGTCGCGTGACCTCAAGGCCCGGTGCGCCGACGGCCTGGACCACTCGGCGACCACGTGGGCGGCCCGTAAGCGGGATCTGACCGGTGTGTCGTCGTCGCGCTGGGCCGGGAGCGTCACCAAGGCCACGCACGACCAGTGGGCGTTGTCGCGTCGCGGGCAGGCCGCGCACGTGGACTCCCTGGACGCCGGGATCAGGACGATCTCCCACCGGCTGTCCCTGCCGATCGGGGAGAAGGGCACCGGGCGTGCGCCGGGCGGATACCGTTCCCGGCACGAGTGGTTCGTCAAGGCCCGGCGTCTGCACATCCTTGAGGAGCGACGCGCGGCTGTCGCCGCCGACCGCGACAACGGCATCGTGCACGTGGTGCGCGGCGGCCGGAAGCTGCTCAACACCCGGCACAACCTCGACGCCGCGAATCTGACCGAAGCCCGGTGGCGGGAGAAGTGGGAAGCGGCCCGCTGGTTCCTCGCCGCCGATGGCGAGTCCGGCAAGCGGTTCGGCAACGAGACGATCCGCGTCACCCCCGACGGCAAGGTGTCGATCAGGCTGCCCGCCCCGCTCGCCGGCCTGGCGAACGCGAGGAGCGGCCGGTACGTCCTCGCCGCGAAGGTGACATTCCCGCACCGGGGCACCGAGTGGGCCGACCGCATCGAGGCCAACCGGGCGGTGGCATACCCCATCCACCTGGACGTGGACCGTGGCCGCTGGTACCTCGACGCCTCCTGGACCCGGCCCGTTGTGCGGACGATGCCGCTGGCCACCGCCCGCGCGGCCGGGATGGTCGGCGTGGACACCAACGCCGACCACTTCGCCTGCTGGCACCTCGATACGCACGGCAACCCGGTCGGCGAGCCCCAGCGGTTCCCCTACGACCTGACGGGCACGGCCACCCACCGCGACGCCCAGATCCGGCACGCCATCACCCAACTCCTCCACTGGGCCAAGCGCTGCGGCGTCACGGCGATCGGCCTGGAGAACCTGGACTTCACCGCCGAGACCACCCGCGAGAAGCACGGACACCGCAAGCGCTTCCGGCAGCTCATCTCGGGTATTCCCACCGGCAGACTCCGTGCCCGGCTCGTCTCCATGGCCGCAGCGCTGGACCTGGCCATCATCGCCGTGGACCCCGCCTACACCTCCCGGTGGGGCGCCCAGCACTGGCAGAAGCCGCTCGCGACGCCCACCCGTAAGACGACCCGGCACGATGCCGCGAGCATCGCGATCGGACGACGCGCCCTCGGACACCCGATCCGGCGACGGACGGCACCGCCCCACGACGACCGGAGTGATCGTCGCGGGCATCGGACCGTCCAGGCCCCCTCGGGCATCCGGGGACGCGAGGAAACCCGCCACCCCGCCACGGACCGTGCACACGATGCACGCAGCCGGACGGGGACAACGAGAACGCGGGCGACCAGCCGGGCATCCAACACCGTTCGGGATGCACGCAGTGATCAACCGTGGGTCCAAGACCCACTCCTGCTCACTGAATAGGAACGGTTGCGCGCAGCCCCGTGGGGACTGCTAGCATCCCCTCCCGTAACCGTGACCGCACGTCAGGAGGTGGGCCCCGTGAACGCAGTAACCACGTGGGTGCTCCCTCTCCCCGTCACGGCATAGGTCTTTCGCCGGGAGCGCCGAGAACGACGCATGTCCCGGAAGGTGATTCCTATGTCCTCTCTCCACTTCATTTCCGACACCGCCTCCGCCGGTGTCCGCGAGCGCGACTTCCTCCTCGGTGAGGTCCCCGGCGTCCTGTGGTCGCCCGACGCCGGCTGCCGGCAGGCCCCGCTGGTCCTGATGGGCCACGGCGGCGGACTGCACAAGAAGACCCCGGCCCAGGCCGACCGCGCCCGGCACCTCGTGCGGACCTGCGGGTACACGGTCGTGGCCATCGACGCGCCCGGTCACGGGGAGCGTCCCCGCACGGCCGTCGACGACCGGGCCCGGGCCGACATGATCCGGGCCCGCCAGGACGGCGAGCCGCTGGGCCCGATCGTCGCCGCCTACGGCACCCACCTCGCCGAACTCGCCGTCCCGGAATGGCGGGCCACGCTCGACGCCCTCCAGCGGCTGCCCGAGATCGGCCCCGACGCGCCGATCGGCTACGGCGGCGGCATCACCCTCGGCACGGCGATCGGCATCCCGCTGGCGGCCGCCGAGCCGAGGATCCGGGCCGCGATCTTCGGCGGCGGGTTCATCCCGCACGAAGAACTGCTGGCGGCGGCCCGGCAGGTGACCGTCCCGGTGGAGTTCCTGCTCCAGTGGGACGACGCCGAGGTCCCGCGCGAGCTGGCCCTGGGCCTGTTCGACGCCTTCGCCTCCAAGGAGAAGACCCTGCACGCCAACCCCGGCGGCCACGGCGACGTCCCCGCCTTCGAGGACCCGGCCCTCTTCCTGAGCCGCCACCTCGGCACGGCATAACGCACCCGAGTGGGAAGTCGGCCCGGCCGACTTCCCACTCCGCCCTCCCGCTCCACCGCGGCACCCTGCCCAGATCGACCCCTGCGCATAGGCCTCAGGGAACCACCCGCGGGGCCGCGGGCATCCCCGGGCGCCGCCCCGGCC
>NZ_JBHWGD010000017.1:0-10588 GCF_042733235.1 Kitasatospora sp. NPDC059722 | reverse complement strand
CGCGGGGCCCGGTGTGCCGCCCCCTCTTGCGCGCCCCCGCCCCGCTGCCGGCCCCCCACCCGGTCCCCCCCCCCCCCCTCCGGGGGGTGTTGGCGCCCCCCCCCCCCCCCCACTCCGCCCTCCCGCTCCACGGCGGCAGCCTGACAAGATCGACCGATGCGAATCGTCCTCCTGGAACCACCGGCGTGGCCGCGGGAATCCCCGGGCGCATCACTGGCCGGCGCCCTCGCGGTGCCCCGCATCGGCTTCGGCGACCTCATCCGCGCCCACCTCCGCGAGCGCACCGAACTGGGCCGCCGGGCCCACGAGTTCATGAACTCCGGCGAGCGGATCCCGGACGAGATCAGCAGCGCGATCGTCGCGGACCACCTGCGCCAGGCCTCCCCCGCAGGCTTCATCCTCACCAACCACCCGCTCAACACCACCCAGGCACGGGCCCTGGACGAACTGCTCCACCGGCGCGGCACGTCCCTCGACGCCGTCGTGCACCTGCGCCTGCCCGAGGACGAACTGGAACGCCACATCCGCCTGAGCGCCGACCGCCGCCTGTGCCGCACCGACCCGTCCCACACGTACGAGCCGCCGGACAACCCCCCGCCCGGCGACGGCATCTGCCCCGCCTGCGGCAGCGAGCTCTACCAGCGCGACGACGACGAGGAGACGAAGGTCCGCGCCCGCTTCGCCCAGCACGAGGAGAGGGCGCAGCCCCTCACCCGGCACTACGCCGCCCAGGGCCTCCTCGTCACGGTCGACGCCACCGACACCCCCGAGGCGATCGCCGGACACACCCTCACCGCACTTCGCCGCCACGGAAGTTGAAGGCATCGGCCACACGGCGTGGGACGTCGAATCGGCCGACTTCCCACGCCCCGCTCCGGTTCCCGCTAGCGTGGGACGCCGCCAACGAGGAGGGGCCGTATGGACGTCGCCCGACGCCGGATCCTGCAGGCGCTGGCCGGCACCGCGCTCCCGGCGGCCGGCCCTCCGCCGCGCGCCGTGCCCGGCGACGGCGACGGCGACGGCGAGCACGAGCGGTTCATGTGGCTGGCCGTCGACCTCGCCCGCACCAACCCCGCGTACCCCTTCGGCGCGGTCATCGTCGCCACCGACACCGGCGAGGTCCTGGCGCGCGGCGTCAACGCCAAGGCCTCCAGCCCGCTCCTGCACGGCGAGACCGCCGCCATCGCCGACTACGTCGCCCGGCACGGCAACGACGGCTGGGCCGCCGCCACCCTCTACACCACCGGCGAGCCCTGCCCGATGTGCACCGGCGCGATGATCTGGGCCGGGCTGCGCCGCATCGTCTGGGCGAGCTCCGTCGACGCCATCCGCAGCTCCGGCATCCCCCAGATCGACCTGTCCGTCCGCGAGGTGACGGCCCGGGCGGACACCTTCTACGCCCCCGAACTGCTCCTGGGCGGCGTACTGGCCGACTGCACCGACGCCCTCTTCGAACAGGCGCAGCAGGTGCGGGAGAACGCCGCGGGGGCGGGCGGGCCCGGGCTCAGGCCGTCGGCCCCGGCGCGGGGGTGAGCAGGGCGAAGACGGCGCCGGCTGGGTCGGTGAGCATGGCCAGGCGGCCCACGCCCGGGGCGTCCATCGGCGGGATGAGGGTGGTGGCGCCGTGTCCGGTGGCGGTGGCGAAGGCGGTGTCGCAGTCGGTGACGGCGAAGTAGGGATGCCACTCGGAGGCCGAGCCGGCGTCGAGGTTGTCCTGCAGCAGCTGGAAGATGCCGCCCTGCTCTCCGTGCGGTCCGTCGCCCACCGGGGAGAACGTCGCGTAGGACAGGCCGGGGCCCATGGGCACGTCCCGGAAGGTCCAGGCGAACACGGTGCGGTAGAAGTCACGGGCGGCGGTGGCGTCGGTGGTGTACAGCTCGGTCCAGCACAGGGCGCCGGGTGCGGCGACGGTGTCCAGGCCCCGGGTGGCGCGCGGCTGCCAGACGGCGAAGTCCGCGCCGGTGGGGTCGGTGAAGTGGGCCAGGCGCCCGGCGTCGAAGACGTCCGTCGGGGGGACGCGGACGGTGCCTGCGGCGGTTTCGACGGCCTTGGCGGCGGCGTCGGCGTCGGATGTGCCGAAGTAGAGCGTCCAGGCGGAGGTGGCGCCTTCCTCGGTCGGCGGGCCGGCGGCGGCGACGGTCCTGCCGTCGAGGACGAAGAATCCGTACCCGCCGGCCTGCGGTCCGGCCGGCTCGAACTCCCAGCCGAACACGGCGCGGTAGAAGGCGGCGGCGGCCTCGACGTCGGGGGTGCCGAGGTCGACCCAGTTCGGTGCGCCGAGGGCGAAGTCGGTCGAGAGCACGGCGGTGTCCTCCGGTGCGGGTGTCGTGCGGACGCTCCCTCACCCTGCCGCACGTCCTGGCGGATCGGGGTGTGCACCCGCCGGAGCAGGCGGTCGGGCGGGCCGGTTTCCCGCTCCTCGCGACCGCGAATCCGGTGGCGCCGCGCCACTCCGTCGCGCCAGGCTGGGCGGATGGCCGACCGTTGCACCATCGTCGTCGTCCGTGAGAGCGGCGAGCACGAGCTCTACCTGTCCCGGTTCGGGGCGGTGGGGCTCGACCTCGCACTGCTCGCCGGGCCCGGGCGGGCGCTCACGCTGCTGCCCGGCCTCCAGCCCGGTGACTGGTGGCCGGACGACGTGCTGTGCCAGGGCGCGGCGCTCGTCGACCACCGGCGGCGGGTGCTGCTGGTGTTCGCGTGGGAGGGGCCGAGCACCACGATGCTCCACCGGGCGGCGGCCCTTGAGCTGCTGCGCGAGGCGTGGGCGGGGTGGGAGGTGCGGTGGGCCTTCGACGGTCCGGCGGACCTGCGGACGTACCTGGGGCTGGACCCGGAGGCCGTCCGGGACCGGGAGCGGCGGGTGTCGCCGGGTTTCCTGGTCGACGCGGACGACGCGGACGATGCGGAATTGGCCGGGCCGGAGCCGATGGTGGCGGTGGTGACGGTCGGTTCGCAGCGCTGCCACCTGGTGGCGGGCGGCGGCGACCATCCCGTGCGGGAGGGCCCGGCGCTGCTGGAGCGGGTGGCGCGGGGCCGGGACCTCGGGGTGTGCCGGGTGCGGGCCGAGGCCGGGATCCACGTCGATCCGGCGCGGCGCCGGGTCGGGTGGTGGACGCTGGGTGCGTGCGCGCAGGCGTACGAGATGGCGGGGCGGTGGCCGGGCTGGACGGTGGAGTTCTGGCGCGACCGCTTCGAGGAGCACGTCCGGGCCTGCGGCGGGCGGTTCGCGCCGCCGCCGGTGGACCGGGAGCGCGCGCTGGCGGCGGTGCGGGCACAGGCCCAGGAGCACTGGGCGGCGCAGCCCTGACGCCCCCGGCGGCTGCGGTGGCTGCGGCGGCTACGGGCGGTGCAGGGCGCGCGCGTGGTCGGTGGCCCGGCGCAGCTGGGTTGCGGTGAGGCGGCGGGCGTCCCACAGGAGTTCGGCGATGCCGGCGGTGGCCGTGCGCGGCGCGGGGGCGGGCGGTTCGAGGCCGGTGAGCGCCGCCAGGCGGTCGGCGGGGATGTCGATCACGGCGGCGAAGTCGGCCAGCAGGTCGGGGGTGAGCGCCACGGTGCCGCGCCCGACGCCGCCGTAGGTGACGGCGGACCAGCAGCGGCCGGTGACGACGTACAGGGTCTTGGCCAGGTTGAGCCAGTTGAGGTTGCGGTTGCGGGCCAGGCACATGAGGACGGCGCCGGGGCCGGGCGGGTACTGCTCGTAGGCGCGCGGTTCGGGCAGCGGGCGCACCGGCTCCTGCTGCGGGAGCGCGGCGAGGTGGCGGCGCAGTTCGCTCCGCCCGGCCGGGGGCAGGGCGAGGGCGTGCTGGGCAAGGTGGGGCACCCAGGTGCCGGCGGCGGGGTCCGCCGGGGCGAGGTCATCGGGTACGGGCGTGCCGGCGATCGCGAAGCGGTCGGCGGCGTGGAGGTCGTGCGCGTGCTCCGCAAGCCGTCCCGCCGTGCCGCCGAAGCCCTCGTTCCCCGTCATCTGGCCAGTCTAGAAGCGGTGTCGGCGGCGGGCGCTATGGTCCCCGCCATGGAAGAGGAACTCCTCGCGCAGTGTGCTCCCCTGGACGGCCGGGTCGGTCACGTGGGCGGCATCGAGTCGCTCACGCTGGACGGGCGCCGCTACTACTTCGGCTTCGACTACCGCAGCGACCTGGTGCTCTCCCCGCTGTTCGACGACGCCGGGGCGATGGCCGCCTTCGCGAGCGCGCACATGCGCCAGACCAGCGGCCGGCACGACGAGGCCCACTGGGCGGGCCTGGTGGCCGCTGCGGCCGGGCACACGGAGCTGGACTGCGACGACGCCCAGCGGGACGTCGTCTCGGCGCGGTTGGGCGGCGCTCTGCCGGAGGCCGGGGGCTACCTGCTGTACCTGCTGGGCGCGGTGACCGGGTGGGACGACTGGTTCGGGGCGGCGCCGCCGGAGGTGCAGGAGGCGCTGGACGGGCTCGGGTTCGCCGGCGGGGACGACGACGGGGACGACGACGAGTTGGCGGAGCTCGTCGACGACTGCCTGGAGGCGGTGCGGGAGTTCGGCGCGCAGGCGCGGCCCGACGAGTGGGCGGTGGTGCGTTTCCACCTGACGGCGGCGATACGTCATCTGCCGGGCACCTGGGGCCTGGTGTTCGCGCCGCTGGCGCAGGGCGTCCTGGGCCAGGGCGTGCTGGCGCAGGAGGCGGACGGGTCCCGGTGAGGCGGGCGTACTGGCAGGCGTACTGGTGGCGGCTGCGGTTCCGGGCGGACGGCGGGCCCGGGTGGGTGGCGGTGGGTCCCGGGGAGTTCGCCCGGGTTCCGGACGCCGCGCTGAGGGAGGCGTCCCTCGACGGGTGGGCGGATGCGCTGCTGGCGCAGGCGCCCGGCGAACTCGACGACGTGCGCGGTGACTTGCTCCTCGAGTGCTTCGCGCAGCCCGCTGCGGCCGCCGGTGCCGTGCCGGTGTACTCGCGCCGGGTGCGGCTGCCCGGGCCGTGCACCCGCGACCGGGGCCCGTCGACCGGGCATTGACTCCTCGTTGACGGGCGGCTGGTGGACTGCGGGTGTCGGCCGGAGCGGCCGGGCGTCCACCGGAACGGGGAGGTGCCGTGATCCTGACCGACCGGCTGCGGCTGAGGCGCTTTCGCCTCGACGACGCGCCCGCGCTGGCGCGCTACCGCAGCGACCCCGAGGTGGCCCGCTTCCAGAGCTGGCGCTCGCCGATCGACCCGGCGCAGGCGGCGGCGATCGTGGCGGGCTACCGGGCGGAGTCGCCGGAGGGCCCCGGGTTCTTCCAGTGGGCGATCGAGCTGCGGGAGCACCCGGGGCTGATCGGCGACCTGGCGGTGGGCACGGTGGCGGCCCGCGGCGGCGGCCTGTGGGCGCTGCTGGGGATCACGGTGGCGCCCGAGTACCAGCGCCGCGGCTACGCCGGCGAGGCGATGGGCGCCGTCGCCGCGCACCTGCGGGCGCGGGGCGTGCGGCGGGTGGCGGCCGAGTGCGACGTGCGCAACACCGCGTCGGCGCGGATGCTGCGGCGGGCGGGGTTCCGGGAGACGGGGCGCGCGAGCCGGTTCGTCGGGCAGCGGGGCCGGCGGGCCGAGTTCCTGCTGTTCGGGATGCCGGCCGAGGAGGCGTGCCGCGCCGTGAGGGGCGCGGCGCAGATGGAGGAGGAAGAGATGGTGGATCCAGGGCGTGTGAGCCCCCGCGTCGCCCCTGCCGGTGACGTGGCCGAGGACGCGGCCGGGAACGTGGCCCAGCAGCCGGCGCAGCCGGAACAGCCGCAGGAGGCCGACGGGTTCGGGGAGGGTGAGGCGTAGGGGGCGATCACGCACGAGCGCGCGCCCCGGGTCCGCCGCCCGGGGCGCCGCCGCAGGCGGAAGCGCCCGCGCAGCTCCGCGACCACCTGGCCGGACGTCGGTTCCGCCTCGTCGCAGGTTCCGTCGGGGTGCCGGGTGCGCGGCTTGCGGTCGCGGAGGACGTACCTGGCGTTCTCCTCGCCGCGCTGGTGTACGGGAACCGGCGAGTAGAGCTTTAAGAAGCGGCCGGCGGCGTTGCGGCGATGAAGTCCAGGAGGCGTTCGTTGACGAGTTCCGGGCGTTCCAGGTTGAGGCCGTGGCCGGCCTTGTCGACGATCTCGGCCCGCACGCCCGGGATCAGGGCGGTGACGCGCTCGTGGACGCGGCGCGGGCGCAGCAGGGCGCTGCGGCGGCCGATGAGGACGAGGGCGGGCAGGGTGAGGGAGCGCAGTTCGTCGTCGGTGAAGGGGCGGGCGGCGGGGCGGGCGGCGGGTTTGTAGGTGCGCATGCCGAGCATGAGGGGGGCGATCATCTCGGGGGGTGCGGCGAGGGCGGGGTTGGCCAGGAGGCGGCCGAGGGCGGGGCGCAGGCGGCGGGGGGCGAGCATGCCGAAGAGGCCGGCGGCCATATGGGCGTAGAAGCGGGCGGGGACCTTCTCGATGCCGCCGGGGTCGAGGGCGGTGACGGTGGCGAGGCGTTCGGGGGCGTGGATGGCCTGGTTGAGGGCGAGCCAGCCGCCGTAGGAGACGCCGACGAGGTGGACGCGGTGGAGTCCGAGGCCTGCGAGGACCTCGCCGAGCCAGGCGGCGTTCTCGCGGGAGCCGGGGGCGGCGGTGTGCTGGACGCTGCGGCCGGGGTCGTCGAGGGTGTCGAGGGCGTAGACGGGGTGGTGGGCGCCGAGGGCGGCGATCTGCGGGTGCCAGTTGGAGGGGTGTCCGGCGTGGCCGTGGAGCAGGACGACCGGCTCGCGGCCGTCCTCGGGGCCCCCGTGGTCGTCCTGCGGGCCGGGGCCGGGGCCGTGGTGGTGGACGTGGACGGTGCCGTAGGAGGTCTCGACGTCGAGTTCCCGGCGGGGGGCGGGCCACAGGTGCATGGCGCGGTCGTAGGCGTCGAGGAATCGGGTGCGGGCTTCGTCGCTGACGAAGTGTCCGACGGCCGTCCTGGTCATGGGGTCCCCTCCTGACGGGCAGCGCGGCGCTGCTCGGGGCGTTGCCGCAGCACTTGATGGTATGTTTGTACCATAAAACAAATCGGAGGGAGCCGGATGCCGAAGCTGGTGGATCACGAGGAGCGGCGCGCCCACATCGTCGACGCGCTGCTGCGCTCGGCGGCGGCCGGCGGGCTGCACGCCGTCACCATGCGGTCCGTCGCCGTCGAGGCGGGCGTGTCGGTGCGGCTGGTGCAGTACTACTTCGACACCAAGGAGCAGCTGCTGCTGGCCGCGATGCACCGCCTGGCGGCGCGCATGGGCGAGCGGGTGAGCGAGCGGGTCGCCGCGCGGGTGGCGGCGGGGACGGGGACGGGGGCGGCGGGTTCGGGATCGGCGGCGCCGGCGCCGCGGGACGTCGTGGAGGCGGTGCTGCTGGAGGCGGTGCCGACGGACGAGGAGAGCCGGACCTTCCACCTCGTGTACACCGAGTACGCGGTGCTGTCCGTCACCGATCCGGCGCTGGGCGGGCAGGCGTTCCTGGCCGCGCCCAACGAGATGGAGGCGTTCCTGGCCGCCCAGCTGACCGCCGCGCAGCGGGCCGGCCAGGCGGCGGCGGGGCTGGACGCGCGCCGGGAGGCGGTCGTGCTGCTGGCGGTGTCGGCGGGGCTGGGGCTGAGCGTGCTGCTGGGGCAGCGGACGGCCGAGGACGCGACGGCGGTGCTGGGCTACCACCTCGGGCGGATCTTCCCCGCCCCGTAGCACTACGGCACCGGCCCCAGCCCCAGTCAACCGCCGTGCACCACGGCCCCGGCCTCGGCCAACCGCCGTGCACGGCCGCGCCGTTCGAGGCCGGCCCCTCCCCCGACCGGCGGCGCTGCGATGCTGTCCGGCATGGAAACGATCACACTGTCCGTCCGCCCCGACCTGAGCGACGCCTCGCTGAACGAGCTGTTCGCCGCCTCCTGGCCCGGCCACCGGCCCACGTCCTTCGCGCCCGTGCTGGCCCGCAGCCTCGCCTGGGTCACGGCGCACCGGGACGGGCGGCTGGTCGGGTTCGTGAACGTGGCCGGGGACGGCGCGCTGCACGCGTTCGTCCTGGACACCACGGTGCATCCGCAGGAGCGCCGGCGGGGCCTGGGGGTTCGGCTGGTGCGGGCGGCGGCGGCCGAGGCGCGGGCGCGCGGGGCGCAGTGGCTGCACGTGGATTTCGAACCGCACCTGGGGGCCTTCTACGAGCGCTGCGGGTTCCGGCCGACGGCGGCGGGGCTGATGGCGCTGTGAGACCGAGGAGGGGCGGCGGGCGGGCGGCGGGGACCCCTTGCACGATAGTCGTCGCGGAGATAATCTCTGCGTAGAACATTTCGAGCGATGGGGAGAGCACGACATGTGGAGCCACGAGTACACCGGTGAGACGACGGCGGCGCCCGAGGCGGTCTGGGCGGTACTGAAGGACCTCGACAACTGGCCGCAGTGGGATACGTCCATGGAGTCGGTCACGCTGCTCGGCCCGTTCGAGGTCGGCGCGAAGGTGTCGATGACGCCCTCCGGCCAGGACCCGATCACCTCGGTGATCACCGCGATCGAGGAGAACGCCCACTACGCGGACGAGACCGCGTTCGCCGGCGTGGTGCTGCGCTTCAGCCACCGGCTCAGCCCGCGCGGCGACGGCGGCACCACGATGGTGCACCGCCTGGAGATCGACGGGCCGGCCGCCGGCGAGATGGGCCCGCAGCTGGGCCCGGCCATCACCGAGGACTTCCCCGAGGCGATGGAGGCCCTGTTCACCCACGCGGGCGGCTCCGCCTTGTGAGCCCCCGCGTGAGCCCCCCGGACGGAAGCCCGTGCCACCGGACGTGCCGACGGCCCTGGCACGGCGCGGGCTTCCGGCTGTGGCAGGCGGCGCTGCGCCGGCGGCGGGCGGTGGAGGCGGCGCCGGCGCCGTACGGCCTGACGCACGGCCAGTTCGTGCTGCCGGCCTGCGCGTGGCACCCCGGCGGGCGCGGCGAGGTGCCCGGCCAGCGGGTGCCGGCCCGCCGGGCGGGCGCCGACGCGCGGACGCTCTCGCAGGTGGTACGCCGCCTGGAGGCCAAGGGGCTGCTGGAGCGGGAGCCCGACCCGCGCGACGCCCGGATCCGGCGCCTGCGGGTCACCGGCCGGGGCGCGGAGGTGACCCGCGCAGCCGTCGCGGCGGTGGAGCGGGCGGACGCGGCGTTCTTCGCCCCGGCCGCCCGCCTCGACGCCCGCCTCCACGCCCGCCTCGACGCCCGCACGCTGGAGGCCCTGCCGCGGGCCCTGGCCACCGGGCGGCCTCCCGAGCCGGGCGCACCGTCAAGGGGCCACCGGTGCGCCCGGCGGGCCCCCACGGCCGGCCCCCGCTCCCCTGCCCGGCATATGCAACGGATCATCCGCCGTCCCGGACCAGCCCTTGACGGGTCCCTGACAGTCACGGCCGGGGCCGGGTGTCGCCGCCGGGTGCCGCGCCCGTACCGTGGTGGCCAGTTGACCGTGTTCTATCAGGAGGGGTTATCGCGATGGACAACGACCGTACGACCACCTGGCGCAAGAGCACTCACAGCGGCGATTCCAACGGCTGCGTGGAGGTCGCCGACGGGCTCACCGGGGTCATGCCCGTGCGGGACTCCAAGGACCCGCACGGGCCGGTGCTGCGCTTCCGGTCCTCGGCCTGGCAGGCCTTCGTGACGGCCGTGCGCGGCGGGGAGTTCGACCGCCCGGCCTAGCGCGGCCGCGTCACAGCGCCGGCACCATGCCTTCCTCGGCGGCGAGGGCTTCACCGCCGGGGAAGGCGGCCCGGGCCTCGGCGGCGGGGCGGGTGCGGTCGGCGCCGGGCCGGAAGTGGGTCGGCAGGAGGCGGCGGGCCGCGGCGCGGGTGGCGCAGGCGATGAACAGGTCGGCGACGGCGGCGAGTTGGTCCAGGGCCGGGCAGGGGCCCGCGTCGCCGCTGCAGGCGAGGGTGAGGCCGGGGCGGTGAGGCGCACGCCCGCGTGGGGGACGTGGTGGGGCAGCGGGGCGGTGTCCAGGCGCAGCGGGCCTGCCTGCAGGGTGCCGGCGGCCGGCAGGGGGTGGAGGTCCTCGGTGGGTTCCATGGCCTGGACGCGGGTGAGGACGCCGGGCGGGCAGGCCAGGGGCAGGCGCCGGCCGCGGCGGGGGGCGAAGTGGCGGGCGCGGGCGAGGGCGCTGAGGTCGGCGCAGCGGTCGGGGTGTTCGTGGGTGATGACGACGGCGTCCGGCTCGGCCCCGAGGGCGGCCAGGCGCGGGTGGGTGCCGCAGCCGAGGTCGAGGTCGAGGGCGAGGGCGAGGGCGAGGCGGTGGCCGTCGTGGTCGAGGAGGAGGCCGCTGGCGGCGCGGTGGGCCTCGGGCCAGGCTCCGCAGGTTCCGAGGACGGTGAGGTGGCTCGGCATGCGGACGATCACCGCACGCCCCTCCCCTCCCCCCGTCCGGGGCGGGGAGGAGGGGGTAACGGCCGTGGGTGTCAGGGGCGTTGGTGATAATCGGACGCGCATACACGGCACACCACGGAGGAGGAACGCTCGTGACTCCTCCCCCGGCTGAAGCCGGGGGCTTCTCGCTAGCCCTGGCGGGCGTTGCGACGGACAAGCCCTGCCCGTAGAACGTTGGTGGCTCCCACCGTGTCGGCGTGCGCCGTGTGGCCGCAGCCAACGCAGTG
>NZ_JBHWGD010000016.1:98485-148476 GCF_042733235.1 Kitasatospora sp. NPDC059722 | reverse complement strand
GCTCCGGGGGCTGGATGATTTTCCGACTGCCGACTCTGTGGGTGGGGGGCTTGGATCGTTGGCAGTCTGAAAATCACCCGTCACGCCCCTCTCCGCGGCCACCCCCTCCGCCACCCCCTCCCGCAGCGCTCCCTCTCGCTGGGGAGGGATGAGGGGTGGGTGGGAGGTTGAGGTGAGTGGGTCGGGTGGGTGGGTTTGGGGGTGGGGGGTGGTTTGGGTGGGTGCGTTGGTGCGGGGGGGCTATGAGGTCAGGGATTCGTACGCCCTCCTCAGGCGGTGGATGCCCTCGGTCGCTTGTGTGGCGCTCTCGGCTGCCGCGTAGCTGAGGCGGAGGTGCGCTGCCGGGGGTTCTGCCGGGTGGTACGGGCGGCCGGGGGTGACGAGGACGCCGGTTCGCAGGGCCGCTGCGGTGAGGACGGCGTCGTCGGTGCCGTCCGGCAGGCGTAGCCACAGGTGGTAGCCGCCCGGGCGGTAGTCGTCGAGGAAGCCCGGCAGTTCGCGGTGCAGGGCGGCGACGGTGGCGGTGCGGCGGTCCTGGAGTTCGGCCCCCAGCGTGCGCAGGTGGCGGGGCCAGCCGGGGTCGGAGACGAGTTCCAGGGTGGCCTCCTGGAGCGGGCGGGGCACGAAGAAGCTGTCCACGACCTGGGTGGCCCGCAACCGGGCGAGGGCGGGGCCGTGGGCGGTCAGGGCCCCGACCCGCAGGTTGGGCGAGGCCGCCTTGGTCAGGGAGCGCAGGTGGACCACGACGCCGTCCTGGTCGTCGGCGGCCAGTGGGCGGGGCAGCGCGGGGGCGTCGGTGTGGACGAGCAGCCGGGCGAAGTCGTCTTCGAGGACGAACGCCCCGGCGGCGCGGGCGATCCGCAGGACCTCGGTGCGCCGTTCGGGGGAGAGCACCGCGCCGGTCGGGTTCTGGAACAGCGGCTGGCAGACGAAGAGCGGGGCCCGGCTGGCCGCGAAGGCGTCGGCCAGCAGGTCGGTGCGGACGCCGTCGGCGTCGACCGGGACGGGGACGGGCCGCAGCCCGGCCGCGTGCAGGACCGCGAGGATCCCCGGGTACGTCGGGGACTCCACCAGGACGGGTGTGCCGGGCGCGGCGAGCGCCCGCACCGCGACGGTGAGGCCGCCCTGTCCGCCGGCGGTGATCAGGACGTCTCCGGCGCCGATCGGGCCGCCGGTGCCGCCGATGTCCCGGGCGAACCAGCCGCGCAGTTCGGTGAGGCCGTCGGCGGGCGGGCGGTCCCAGGCGCCGGGGCGGCGTCCGGCCCGGGCGAGGGCGCCGGCCAGCAGGCGTTCGGGGAGCAGGCCGGCGTGCGGGTAGCCGCTGTTGAGGTCGATGACGTCGGGCGGCGGCACGTTGAGGGTGGCCATCACCGGTGCGGCGAGCAGGTCGCGCGGGCCGGAGCCGGCGCTGAGCGCGACCTCCTGCCAGGAGAGGTCGCCCGTGCGGGCGCTCGGCGCGGCGGCGAAGTGGGCGGCCCGGAACACCCCGGCTCCCGGCCGGGAGACGACCAGCCCCTCGGCCGCGAGGACGGCGATCGCCCGGGAGACCGTCACCGGGCTGACCTGGTGGCGCTCGACGAGGGCGCGGCTGGACGGCAGCTTTCGTCCTTCGGGGTAGCACTCCACCTCGCGGCGCAGGCTTTCGGCGAGTTCGGCCACACTGCTACGCTCGTTCATGAAGGCACAAGATAGCGCTATTCGAATGTCGGCGATAGCACCGCGGATCGTCGGCCCTGGTTCGGCAGCGGCCGCCGGCACCCTGCCCGCCGCCCTCGGGGTGCTCCTCTTCTCGTTCAGCTTCCCGGCCACCTCCTGGGCCCTCACCGGCTTCGGCCCCTGGACGGCCACCGGGCTGCGCGGGGCCGGGGCGGGCCTGCTCGCCGCCCTCTACCTGGCGGCCGTCCGCGCTCCGCTGCCGACCCGGCGGCAGTGGCCCGGCCTGCTCGTCGTCGCGGCGGGCTGCGTCCTCGGCTTCCCGCTGCTCACCACGCTCGCCCTGCGGATGTCCTCGACGGCGCACTCGGCGGTGGTCATCGGCCTGCTGCCGCTGGCGACGGCGGTGTTCGCGGCGTGGCGCACCGGCCGCCGGCCGTCCCGGGCGTTCTGGGGCGCCGCGCTGGTGGGGGCGGCGGCCGTGATCGCGTTCACCCTGCTGCAGAGCCACGGCCGGCCGAGCGCCGCGGACTGCCTGCTGTTCGCGGCGCTGCTCGTCTGCGCCGCCGGGTACGCGGAGGGCGGGCGCCTGTCGCGGGACCTGCCGGGTGCCCAGGTGATCGCGTGGGCGGTGGTGGCCGCACTGCCCGCGACCGTGCTGACCACCGTGCTCGCGTTGCCCGCCGAGCCCGTCCACCCGGGCGCGAAGGCGCTGGTCGGGCTGGCGTACACGGCGGCGGTGTCGCAGTTCGGCGGGTTCGTGCTCTGGTACCGGGGGATGGCGGCGATCGGCGTGCCGAGGGCGAGCCAACTCCAGCTCGCACAGCCGCTGTTGACGCTCGTGTGGGCGGTTCTGCTGCTGGCCGAGGACCTGCCGGCGGCGGCTCCGGTGACGGCCGTGGTGGTGCTCGTCTGCATCGCCGTCACCCAGCGCGCCCGTGCGTGAGGGCCTGTTCGGGTGATGCGCCGCGCGCGCCCCGGGCTTCGGTGGGCGGCCGCTGGTAGTGGTGGGTCCGACCACCGCCAGCCCGAGCCCGGAAGGCGCGCCGCGTGACTCTCCTGCCGAAGGACGTCGTGGACCGGGCCCGTCTGCGCCGACGCCGGCGCGGGCGGGCCCTGGTGGGCTGGCTGAGCACGACCGACCACAAGCGGATCGGCACCCTCTACATCACGACGTCGTTCCTGTTCTTCCTCGCCGGCGGCGTCATGGCGCTGCTGATGCGGGCCGAACTGGCGCGCCCGGGGCTGCAGTTGATCGACAACGAGCGGTTCAACCAGCTGTTCACCATGCACGGCACGATCATGCTGCTGATGTTCGCGACCCCGCTCTTCGCGGGCTTCGCCAACTGGATCATGCCGCTGCAGATCGGCGCACCGGACGTCGTCTTCCCCCGGTTGAACGCGCTCGCCTACTGGCTCTACCTGTTCGGCTCGCTGATCGTCATGTTCGGCTTCCTGACCCCGGGCGGCGCGGCCGACTTCGGCTGGTTCGCCTACGCGCCGCTCAACAGCCGGATGCACAGCCCGGGCCACGGCGCGGACCTGTGGATCATGGGACTGGCGCTCTCCGGGTTCGGGACCATCCTCGGCTCGGTCAACTTCGTCACGACGATCGTCTGCTTCCGGGCGCCGGGCATGACGCTGTTCCGGATGCCGATCTTCGTCTGGAACGTCCTGCTCACCGCGGTCCTGGTGCTGTTCGCCTTCCCGGTGCTGGCGGCGGCGCTGCTCTGCCTGGAGTCGGACCGGCGGTTCGGCTCGCACGTCTTCGACCCGGCCAACGGCGGGGCGATGCTGTGGCAGCACCTGTTCTGGTTCTTCGGGCACCCCGAGGTGTACATCATCGCCCTGCCGTTCTTCGGCATCGTCACCGAGATCATCCCGGTGTTCAGCCGCAAACCGGTCTTCGGCTACTCCGGCCTGATCGGCGCGACGGTCGCCATCACCGGCCTGTCGATCACGGTCTGGGCGCACCACATGTTCGTCACCGGGCAGGTGCTGCTGCCGTTCTTCTCGATCATGACGATGCTGATCGCGGTGCCCACCGGGGTGAAGTTCTTCAACTGGATCGGCACGATGTGGCGGGGCTCGCTGAGCTTCGAGACGCCGATGCTGTGGACCGTCGGCTTCCTGGTGACCTTCCTGTTCGGCGGGCTCACCGGGGTGCTGCTGGCCGCGCCGCCGATCGACTTCCACGTCTCCGACTCGTACTTCGTCGTCGCGCACTTCCACTACGTGGTGTTCGGGACGGTGGTGTTCGCGATGTTCGCCGGATTCCACTTCTGGTGGCCGAAGTTCACCGGGCGGATGCTAGACGAGCGGCTCGGCCGGATCCACTTCTGGACGCTGTTCACCGGCTTCCACGCCACCTTCCTGGTGCAGCACTGGCTGGGCGCCGAGGGCATGCCGCGCCGGTACGCCGACTACCTCGCCTCGGACGGGTTCACGACGCTGAACACCGTCTCCAGCATCGGCTCGTTCCTGCTCGGGGCCTCGACGCTGCCGTTCCTCTACAACGTGTGGCGGACGGCGAAGTACGGGAAGCCGGTGGAGGAGGACGACCCCTGGGGGTACGGGCGGTCGCTGGAGTGGGCCACGTCGTGCCCGCCGCCGAGGCACAACTTCGTGACGCTGCCGAAGATCCGCTCGGAGTGCCCGGCGTTCGACTTGCACCACCCGGAGATCGCGGAGCTCGACCGGAGGCAGAACGGCCCCCGGGACCGCCCGTCCGGCGGGGTTCGCTCGTTAGGATGAGCGGCGTGCCCCGCCGGCTCCGGGGCGCGGCATCCGGAGGGAGTGGGCCGTCATGGCAGACGAGAGGCACGCCCCGGCCGGGGACGCCCCCGCCCGGCGACGCGGCCAGGGCGAGCTGGAGGCCCAGGTGCTGGCGGTGCTCCAGCGCGCGCCCGGCCCGGTCACCGCGGGGTGGGTGCAGGAACGCCTGGACGGCGGCCTGGCGTACACCACCGTGATGACGATCCTCTCCCGGCTGCACGCGAAGAACGCCGTCTCCCGGACCCGCTCCGGCCGCTCCTACCTCTGGCAGGCGTCCTCCGACGCGGCCGGGCTCGCCGCCCTGAGGATGCGCCGGATGCTCGACGGCGAGGCCGACCGGGACGCCGTCCTGGCGAGCTTCGTGAGCGCCCTGCTCCCGCACGACGAGGAGCTGCTGCGCGCGCTCCTCGACTCCGCGTCCGCCGATCCGGCAGCGGCCGACCGTGAGAGCTGACCCGTGGGCTTCTTCGTCTTCCTCCCGCTGATCCTGCCGCTGACGGCGGTGCCGATCGCGCGCCTCACCGGGCAGCACCTGCACCCGCGGGGCGCGGCCCGGCTGATGACCGTGATCAGCGCGGTGATGGCGGTCTGCAGCGTGCTGTGCCTCGGCCTGATCGGCGTGGTCGGCACCGCGCAGATCCCCGGCAACCCGCTGCCGGACAGCTGGTCCGACCCGGAGGTGCGGGCCGCGCTGCCGTACCACGAGACGGTCGGGACGGCCGCGATGTGGCTGCTGGTCCTGGTCGGGGCGGCCTGCCTGCGGACGGCGGCGCGGCACCTGCGGGTGCGGGCCCGGGCCCGGCGGGCGCTGGACGGCCTGCCGGCGGGCTCCGGGCCGGACGCCGACCTCGCGGTGCTGCCGGACGCCAGCCCGTACGCGTACGCGCTGCCGGGTTCGCCGGGGCGGGTCGTGGTGTCCACCGGGATGCTGGAGGGCCTGGCCGAGGACGAGCGCGAGGCGCTGGTCGCCCACGAGCGCGCGCACCTGGTGCACCGGCACCACCGCTACCTGCTGGCCACCCAGCTCGCGGCCAACGTGAACCCGTTCCTGCGCCCGCTCCAGGAGGCGGTGGCCTTCAGTGCGGAGCGCTGGGCGGACGAGGACTCGGCGCAGGCGGTGGGGGACCGGCGGATCACCGCGCGGGCGGTGGCCCGGGCGGCCCTCGTCGCGCGTCCGGTGCCGTCCCCGGGCTTCGCGGCCTTCGCCGCCCCGGCACCGGCCCCCGGCCCGGTGCCGCGCCGGGTCGCCGCGCTGCTCGGCCCGGTGCCGTCCGACCGCAACTGGCCGCCGGCAAAGACCCCGGCGGGCCTGGCCGCGATGGTCGCCGCGGTCGGGACGGCGGCGTCGGCGCTGTGCGCGCTCAACGCCGCCGTGGCGCTGCTCGTCGTCCTGAAGGCCGTCACCCCGTTCTAGGCGGCGGCCAGTGCGTCGAGCGTGGCCCCGGCCCGTGCGAGCGACTCCGCGGCGATCGGCCGGAGCCCGTTCAGCGCGGGCACGTCGTCGGCCCGGGTGAGCTCGGCGGTGACGACGTGCAGGTTCTCCTCGGCGACGCCGAGGTTGCCGAAGTACGCCCGCAGGTACGGGACCTGGAAGTCCTGGTGCTCGCGCGGGGTGCCCGGCCCGTAGCCGCCGCCGCGGACGGCGACGACCACGACGCGGGTGCCGCCCAGCAGCTTCGCGCCGGTGTCCGGGTCGACGTAGGCGCCGGGGAAGGAGACCCGGTCGATCCACGCCTTGAGGCCGGTGGAGACCGTGAAGTTGTACATCGGGGACCCGACCACCAGGGTGTCCGCGGCCAGCAGCCGGTCGATCAGCGGGCGGGTCAGCGCCCACTCGCGCTCCTCGTCCGGGGTCTCGGCGAGCGCGGCGACGCCGTCCAGGGGGAGCCTGCCCTTGCGCTCGGTGCGGCGGCCGAGGGCGTCGTAGGCGGCGTGCACCGCGGGCACCGGGTCGGCGACGAGGTCGTGGTGGCGGTGGGTGGCGGCGGCGCCGTGCCGGGCGCGCCAGACGGCGGCGAAGCGGGCGGTCAGGGCGCGGCTGACCGAACCCTCCGGGCTGATGCTGGAGTCCAGGTGGAGCAGGGTGGTGGACGTCATGGTGCTCTCCTCGTCACCTCGGGGTCGGGCGGAACGTCATACCGGTGACGGGCCGGGCCGAGGAAAGGTGACCGATGAGCGGGGACGGATTTCCGGACGACGCGCTCGCCGCGCGCTTCGAGGCCGAGCGCGGGCGGCTGCGGGCGGTGGCGCAGCGGATGCTCGGCTCGACGGGCGAGGCGGAGGACGCCGTCCAGGAGGCCTGGCTGCGGCTCGGCCGGACCGACCCGGCGGAGGTGGCGAACCTGCCGGGCTGGCTGACCACCGTCGTCTCCCGGATCTGTCTGGACCTGTTGCGGGCCCGCGCGGTGCGCCGTGAGGAGCCGGCCGACGAGGCGCTGCCGGACGGGCCGGCCGGGGCCGGGGACCCGGAGGAGGAGGCGTTGCTGGTCGAGTCGGTCGGCCGGGCGCTGCTCGTGGTGCTGGACCGGCTGGGCCCGGCCGAGCGGGTCGCCTTCGTGCTGCACGACGGCTTCGCGGTGCCGTTCGAGCAGATCGCGCCGATCGTCGGCCGGACGCCGGTGGCCGCCAAGAAGCTGGCCAGCCGGGCCCGGCAGCGGGTGCGCGGGACGGCCGCCGGCCCGCCGGAGCGCCTGGCCGGGCACCGTCGGGTCGTGGAGGCCTTCCTGTCCGCCGCGCGCGGCGGGGACCTGGACGAGCTGCTGGCGGTGCTCGCGCCGGACGTCGTCCGTCGGGCCGACCCGGCCGCGCTGCCCGCCGGGCGCTCCCTCGTCGCGCGCGGGGCGCTCACCGTCGCGCGGGAGACGACGGTCTTCGGCCGCCGGGCCCGGTTCGGCGCGGTGGCCCTGGTGGACGGCGTGCCCGGGATCCTGATCGCGCCGGGCGGACGGCTGCGGCTGGTGCTGCGGGTGGCGGTCGCGGACGGCCTGGTGGCCGGGTACGAGGTGGTCGCCGACCCGGCCCGGCTGGCCGGACTGGAGCTCGCGGTGCTGCCGTAGGGCGTCAGGACTCGTCGGCGAGCCGGACGGTCATCTTGCCGGTGCTGCCGATCACGTGGCCGGCGCCGAGCAGCCGGGCGAACTGGCCGGCGGCGGTGCCGACGCCGCCGGCCGCGGCCGAGACGAACACCGTCTCGTCGGGCCGCAGCTCGGCGATCATGCCCAGGACCACGCTGCTCGGCGCCCCGGCCGGCCTCGCCGTCACCGACCTGGGCCGCGCCCGCCCAGCCGGTCCGTCGGGTACGTGACCACGCCCGAGCCGGCCGCGACGGTCGCCGTCCGGGCGCTGATCCGCGAGCTGCGGGCCGGGCCGCTGCCGGAGGGGCTCGTGGCGGCCCGTCCGGTTCAGTCCTCCAGCGACTCCCGCAGCGTGCGGAACTCCGCCGCCAGCGCGTCCAGCGTGTAGTGCGCGTTGAGCCCGCTCGGGTTCGGCAGCACCCACACCTCGGTCCCGCCGATGCCCTCCGGCTGCCGCCCGATCACGGCCTTCCGCGCCCCGAAGGCCGTCCGGTAGGCGCCGATCCCGAGGACGGCGAGGACGAAAGCGGCACTTTGGGTGAGAGTGCAGCTACTCAGTGATAGCGTCGGAGTGCCGACTGCGATAGCCAAGCGTCGGCATTGGAATGAACGCCGCAGGGCTTGCGGTGTCAGGGCGTGGAGCCTTAGCCGTTGGGCAGGCCGTGAATCGCCAACCTGGCAACCGGGTAACCGGAAGCCCAGTCCGGACAGTGGGCCGGAGGGAATCCCTGCCCTTGTGACCGGGAGGAAGCCAAGCCGCAGAACAGGACGCGTTCGGCCATCGATAGCACCCGATCACGTGGTGTCCTTCGTGGGTGGAAGCGACCTGGTGGCGGGTGCCACGTGCACCCGCCTCTTTTCAGTTCCCCCGCGCCCGGTCCGGCGGGAGCGCAGCCACCGGAGGCCGAGGACGACGACGGCCGCGTACGTCCAGCCGGCCAGGACGTCGACGATGAAGTGTTCGGCGCCGTACACCAGCGTGAAGGCCATCGCGAGCGGATAGGCGACGAGCAGCGCGCGCAGCCAGGGGCGGGCGGTCGGCCAGAAGAAGAACAGCAGCATCGCCGGGTAGGCGGAGTGCAGCGAGGGCATCGCGGCGACGTCGTTGGCGAACTGGCTGCCGTTCTCGAAGACGGACTGCGCCTGCGGCAGCCCGATGTCGGTGAGCGTCGAGGACACCACCCGGGTGAGCCCGGGCAGGTGGCCCTCCTGGGCGACCAGCCACGGCGGGTCGGCCGGGTAGAGCAGGTAGGTCGCGAAGCCGGCGAAGGTCAGCACCAGGTAGCAGGTGAGCAGCCGGACGTACCGCGCGTGGTCGCGCCGCCAGAGCACCGCGAGGACCACGAAGACCAGGAAGAAGTGCGAGAGGTAGACCGTGACCGCCGCGTAGTCGTACCAGTGCGGCGAGCCGGGCGTGTAGAGCGCGTCCTGGAGCCGGACGGTCCAGGTCCGGCCGAAGCCGAGCACCTCGTCGGCGTCCAGCTGCGGCAGCCAGTGCGGCGCCCAGGGGGTGTGCGCGCCGTAGCCGCGAAGCAGCGAGTACGTCCACACCGCGGCCATGACCGGGACCCAGTCGCGCAGGACCAGGAGGAAGCCGCGGGGGCCGTGTCCGCTGTGCACGGCGGCGGTCAGCAGGGCGCCGATCAGCCAGCAGAAGACCACGTCGTTGGCGGACGGCAGGCCGTTGCCGCGCACGTACCAGGCGAGGGAGGCCAGGTAGAGCGGCCAGGCGAGCAGCCGCAGCGGCCGGAGTCTGGCCGCCGCGCCCACCGGGCCGGGCCGCCCGGCCCGCACGAGTCGTGGTGGTGGGGCCGGCCGCAGCAGGTTGGTCATGCCCGCTGAAACTAGCGGCGCAAGCTGGGAGCAGCCTTGATGAACGATGACCGGATCTTAAGAAAGTCCTACTCATGCTGGGTGGTGTGGGTCGGTCCGGTGCCGCCTCGCAGCCGGTTCAGGAGACGATGCCGAGCTCGTGCGGGGTGTTGTTGAACCGCCGCCCGCCGTTCGCCGTGACGGTGACGATGTCCTCGATCCGCACCCCGAAGCGGCCGGGCAGGTAGATCCCCGGCTCGATCGAGAAGCACATGCCCGGCACCAGTGGCTGCTCCTCGCCCTCGACCAGGTACGGCGGTTCGTGCGTGGTGATGCCGATGCCGTGGCCGGTGCGGTGGATGAAGTGCTCGCCGTAGCCGGCGTCGGTGATCACCCGGCGGGCGATCCGGTCGATCTCCTGGCAGGTGACGCCGGGGCGGACGGCCTCGAACGCCGTCTGCTGGGCCCGCCGGACCACGTCGTGCACCTTGCGCACCTCGGCCGGGACGTCCGTGCCGACGTGGACCGTCCGCGTGGTGTCCGAGCCGTAGCCGTCCTTGAGGCCGCCGAAGTCGAGCACCACGGTGTCGCCCCGCTCGATCACCCGGTCGCCGGCCTCGTGGTGCGGGTTGGCGCCGTTGGGGCCGGAGCCGACGACGGTGAAGTCGACCTGGCTGTGGCCGTACTGGATGAGCAGCGCGCCCAGGTCGGCGGCGACGTCGGTCTCCCGGCGCCCGGCGAACTCGACCTCCAGGACGCCCCGGTACGCGGCGTCCGCGGCGCCGCCGGCCGCGGCGAGGCGCTCCAGCTCGTCGGCGTCCTTGACCGCGCGCAGCATCGGCAGGCTCGCGGTGAGCGAGGTGAAGCCGGTGCCGGGCAGCGCGCCCTGCAGGCCGAGCAGGTGCATGGCCCACGCGTTGTCGGAGACGCCGTACCGCCCGGCCGGGTCGAGCAGCGGGGCGGCGGTGGCGTACGGGTCCTCGCCGTCGCTCCAGTCGAGCAGCCGGACGGCCGGGGCGCCGGGGGCCTTCTCTGCGTCCGGGCGCTCCAGCCGGGGGACGACCAGCGCGGGCTCGCGGCCGGTGCCGAGCACCAGGGCGGTGAGGCGCTCGGTGATCGCGGTGGGCTGGTAGCCGCACAGGTAGACCAGGTCGGGGCCGGGGGCGACGACCAGGCCGGCCAGTCCGGCGGCGGTCGCGTCGGCGGCGGCGCGGGCCAGCCGGGCGCGGTAGTCCTCGGTGGTGAAGGGTCGGGGCACGGGTCTTCCTCCTCAAGGTCCGGACGGGCTGCTGCCTGGAACTCCATCACGCGTCCGGGGCCCCGTCACCCGTCCGGGGCCGGCGCGGTGGGCCGGAGCTCCGCCGGGCGCGGGCCGCCCGGGACGCCGTCACGCCCGCGCGGCGGCGGCGAAGTGACGCAGGAACAGCGCCTCGACGTGGGCCATGTGCTCGATCTCGCCCGGGTCGACGCTCTCGTTCGGCGCGTGGATCAGGCAGCGCGGCTCCTCGACGCCCATCAGGATGATCTCCGCGTCGGGGTAGGTGGTGGCGAGGACGTTGCAGAGCGGGATCGAGCCGCCCTGGCCCAGGAACGACATCGGCCGCCCGTAGACCTCCCGCATCGCCCGGCCGAGCGCGGCGTACGCGGGGCCGCCGGTGTCCGCGTGGAACGGCGAGCCGGCGCCCTCCCGTTCGACGTCCACCACGACGCCCCAGGGCGCCGCGGCCTCCAGGTGCGCGACCAGCGCGTCCTGCGCCGCGCGCGCCCCGGTGCCGGGCGGCACCCGCAGGCTGACCCGGGCCCGGGCGGTGGCCGGGACGGCGGCGGCCGAGCCGACCACGGGCGGGCAGTCGATGCCGAGGACGGTGACGGCGGGGCGGGCCCAGAGCCGGTCGGCGACGGTGCCGGAGCCGGTCAGCCGGACGCCGTCCAGCACGCCGGCGTCGGAGCGGAACCGCTCCTCGTCGTAGCCGGCGCCGCTCCAGGTGCCGGTGCAGTCCAGGCCGTCGATCCGGGTGCCGCCGTCGGCGTCGCGCAGCGAGTCGAGCATCCGGATCAGTGCGGCGAGCGCGTCCGGGGCGGCGCCGCCGAACATGCCGGAGTGCAGGTCGCCGCGCAGGGCCTTGGCGGTGACGACGACGTTGGTGACGCCGCGCAGGGAGGTGGTGGCGGTGGGCACGCCGACGGCGGCGTTGCCGGTGTCGCAGACCAGCAGCGCGTCCGCGTGCAACTCCCCGGCGTGCGGCGGCACGTACTGCTCCAGGCCGCCGGTGCCCTGCTCCTCGGAGCCCTCGACGACGAGCTTGAGGCCGACCGGGACGTCGTCGCCGAGCGCCCGCAGCGCGGTGAGGTGCATGACGATGTTGCCCTTGCAGTCGGCGGCGCCGCGCCCGTACCAGCGGCCGTCGCGCTCGGTGAGCTCGAACGGCTTGGAGGTCCAGGCGGATTCGTCGAGCGGGGGCTGGACGTCGTAGTGGCAGTAGAGCAGGACGGTCGGCGCGCCGGGCGGTGGCGGGCGGTGGCCGATCACGGCGTGGCTGCCGTCCGGGGTCTCCTCCAGGTGGACGTCGCGCAGGCCGACCGCGGCGAAGGCGGCGGCGACCCACTCGGCGGCGTCCCGGCAGTGCTCCGGCGGGTACTGCCGGGGGTCGGCGACGGAGGGGATCGCCACCAGCTCGGCCAGGTCGGTCTTGGCCTGTGGCATCAACCCGGATACGCGGCTGGCGAGTTCGTCGGTCATGCGGGCTCCCGTGGGCTGGCTGCGGGTGGCGGGTGCCAGGTGTGGACGGTCACGTGGGGACCGAATACGTCGGATTGGCCGTCATGCCGCACCTCCTTCGGTGTCGCGCGGTTCGGCGGACCGTTGCGCGGCCGCCTCGGCCGCCGCGTCCGCCGCGTCCGGTGAACGCCAGCCGGGCCTGCGCAGCCGCAGGAACAGGTACGGGATCAGCAGTCCGAGGACCAGCAGGCCGCCGCCGACGATCCCGACGTACGACCAGACGCTGCCGCTGCCGAACTGGGAGGACGGCACGAAGCCGATCGCCATCGCGGCGGCCGAGGAGAGCAGGCCGATCACGCACATCGGCACGAGCGCGGGGGCGCGGTAGCCGCGCGGGTGCTCGGGCCGGGTGCGGCGCAGCCGGATCGCGGCGGCGAACATCAGCAGGTAGACGATCAGGTACACCTGCGTCGTGATGACCGAGAAGATCCAGTAGGCGCTGGAGACGTTCGGGATCAGGGCGTACAGGAGGGCGATCGCCGTGGTGACCACACCCTGGGTGACCAGCAGGTTCTGCTGGACGCCCGCCTTGTTGAGCTGCTGCAGGAACGGCGGCAGGTAGCCCTCCTGGCGGGAGATCATCAGCAGGCCCTTGGACGGCCCGGCGAGCCAGGTGAGCATGCCGCCGAGCGAGGCGGCGATCAGCGCCACCGCGATGACCGGGGTGAGCCAGCCGACGTCGAAGTACTGGAAGAAGGCGTCGAAGGCCTGCATCACGCCGGCCGTCAGGCTCAGTTCGCTGGACGGCACCACCCAGCTGATCGCGAGCGCGGGCAGGATGAAGATCGCCAGCACCATCCCGGAGGCGGTGAACATCGAACGCGGGAACTCCCGGGCCGGGTCGCGCAGGGAGGAGACGCGCACCGCGTTCATCTCCATGCCCGAGTAGTGGTCATCAGGGCGAGCGTGAGCCAGGACATCCGCGGGGCGGCGACCCGGGCGGCCACCGCTCCGCCGCGCTCCCGGGTGGCGGGGCCGGCCTGCGGGCCGTCCGGGCGGGGCGGGGGCGCGTCCGTGGAACTCATCCGGGTCCTCCTCCGGTGCGGGGTCCTCGTCCGGTACGGGCTCCGCGGGCGGGCTCCGGGGGTGAGATCCGGGGGTGAGCTCCGGGAGGGGGGCCGGGGCGGGCCGTACCCGGCCAGTTCACCCGTCTGCCCGGAGCGCCGCATGCGGCGCGCGCCCGCCCGGGTGACCGCGCATCGGTCCCGTCGGAGCGCCGGTGAGCGGCGTCGCCGCCCAAACGCGCGCTCCGGGAGCGGGAGTTCGAGCACCCGTGCGGACTCCGGACGGGCACGGAATCATAAATTCCGGGCCGGTTGTCTGTGCGGTGGGACACGATGTCGAGCATGTCGTATGAACTCCAGGCGCTGATCGGCACGTTGGAGCTGCTGACGGTCGCGGCGGCCGAAGTGCCGGCCGCGCGGGTGGCGCCGCTCGCACAAGGACTGGCGCTGATCCCGGCCACTCCCGCGTTCCTGTCCGCCTTCCGGGCCGACGGTGACGAGCGCAAGTCCGAAGGCGGCGCCGGCTTCGCCTGGCACCCGGACGGCTTCGAACTGCGGCTCGCGGCCTGGTCCAAGGCGGGCCCGGTCGCCTGCGTCGAGGCCGACTTCTTCGGCGGCACCGGCACCCAGCGCGCCGCCGTGTGGACCGACGGCCGGCTCGAACTGGGCCCGCTCAGCAGCGCGTTCGAGCCCTTCGCGCCCGGCGGAAGCCCGATCTCCCGCGTCCTGCGGCAGCTCGGCGCCCGGGTGGAGGAGGGGCGGGTGGACGAGTTCGAGGCGGTCGGCCTCGGCGCCCACCGCAGCACCGAGGGCTGGGCGGCGACGGCGGGTTGAGCCGTGCCGGGCCGAGCCACGCCGGGCGCGGGGGCCGCCGCTGGGGGTCGCCGCCGGGGTCGCCGCCGGGGCCGCCGCGCCACCGTTCGGCGTACGTGCGGTGGCTGCGTCCGGGTGGCTGCCCCACGGTGTGAGTCAGGCGATCTCGCCCCACTCGTACCGAGAGGAAGCAGTACCCATGCGTGCCACCTGGATGGCCGCCGCGCTGACCGCAGCCCTCGCGCTGACGCCGGTCGCCTCGGCATCCGCCACCGCCGCGGGCAACGGCTCCGCGGCCCCCCGAACCCCCGTCGTCTCGGCCCCGCTCGCCGACGACCCGCTCCCGAGCGTCCCCGTGCCGAGCGTCCCGGCCCCGGCGGTCCCCGCCCTGCCGTCCGTCCCGGCCCCCGCGGTCCCGGCCCTCCCCGCCACCCCGGACCTGTCCGGCATCATCAAGACGGTCACCGATCTGCTGTCGAGCGTGACCTCCTCCGTCCCCGGCGTCGTGGGTCAGCTGCTGGCGACCGTGACCAACCTCCTGTCGGGCCTGCTCGGCTCGCTGCCGGCACCCCCGTCACTGCCGGTGACCGTGCCCTCGGTGACCCCGCCGGCCCCGCCGAAGCTCCCGTCCACGGCCACCCCGGACGTCCGGGACGGCCGGGATACTCGGGGCGGCCGGGATGCCCGGGACGCTCGGGACGTGAACGAGCGGCTCGCCTCCCTCAAGGCGCAGGCCCAGGCCCAGGCCCTGGCCGACGCCACGGCGGCCCGTACCGCCCTCCACCCCCACCCCGCCGCCGGCTGACCCCACCCGCCGCACTCCACGGCCCGACGACAAAGGCCCCGGTCCCGCACCCAGGACCGGGGCCTTGCCGTCGCCGCTTCGGATCGGCCGGGAGGGCGTCAGCGGTAGTTCACGAACTGGAGCGCGAAGTCCAGGTCCTTGCCCTTGAGGAGGGCCTGGACGGTCTGGAGGTCGTCGCGGCTCTTGGAGCTGACGCGCAGTTCGTCGCCCTGGACCTGGGCCTTGACGCCCTTGGGGCCCTCGTCCCGGATGATCTTCGCGACCTTCTTGGCATCGTCGGTGGTGATGCCCTCCTTCACGTTCGCGAAGATCTTGTACTCCTTGCCGGACAGCTGCGGCTCGGCGGCGTCCAGGGCCTTCAGCGACAGCCCGCGCTTGACGAACTTCGTCTGCAGCACGTCGAGGATGGCCCGGACGCGCTCCTCGCCGTTGGCCTTCATCTCGATCTTCTCGCCGGAGCGGCTGATCTCGGCGCCGACGTTCTTGAAGTCGAAGCGGGTGGCGATCTCACGGGAGGTCTGGTTGATCGCGTTGTCGACCTCCTGCCACTCGACCTTCGAGACGATGTCGAAACTGGAGTCGGCCATGGGTGTTGGTCTCCTTGATGCTCTGGCTTCACTGGCACGGCACGCCGCACCGGGCGCCCCGCCGCCCCAGCCTATCCAGCGGTGCCCCGTCGCCGCCCCCGACAGCCACGCCGAAGGCCTTGATCATCGCGTGACCAATCGAGTGGCGAACCACCCCCCGGCATCGGGTATCGTTTACGGAGTCGAACGGGGCAAGGCCCCGGGAGACACCAATCCTGGCTGGTTGCCCGAGCGGCCAAAGGGAGCAGACTGTAAATCTGTCGCGCAAGCTACGCAGGTTCGAACCCTGCACCAGCCACCGGATAGAGGAACGGCCTCTGATCTGCGGAAACGTAGATCGGAGGCCGTTTCTTTTTGCTCGAACACCGGTCACGCCGGATGGTCGTTTTGCGTGGTTTGTCTCACCTCGTTTCGCCCGGATCCCGATGCTGACCAGCGCATCCGGACCAGCTACGGACCAGGATCCGGGGCCGGCGGCGCCGGGCGGTTCCGGTTGAGCCGCTTCGAGATCAGCTCGTTGGCGTACTCGACGGTGCCGTGCAGGCACTTCGCGTAGACCCGGAGCATGACGGCCACGCTGTGCCCCGCCCGCCGGGCGACCTCGGTCGGGTCGACTCCGGAGTTCAGCCCGAGCGAGATCCCGGCGTGCCGCAGGTCGTACGGCCGCTTGCCGAGCTTCGTCGCGCAGTCGGCCGGCGACAGCACCTCGGCGCGGGCCCGCTGCCAGACCACCCCGTAGCCGCTCTCCTGCACCATCCCGCCCCGGGACGTCCGGAACAGCCGCCCGTCGGGCGCGGCGCCGAAGGCGGCGACGTGCTCCCGCAGGATCGCCACCAGCTCGGGCGGGATCGGAACGCGGCGGGTGGCCTTCTCGGCCCGGTGCTTGAGCCCGCGCTTGTCGTGCGAGGTCCCGTCGTCCGTCCAGGACGAGCCGACCCGCGGCCGGGTCTCGTCCAGCACCACGTAGCCCCAGCCCTCGGCGGGCAGGTGACAGCGCGCGAGCGTGAGGTACACGGCCTCGGCCGGCCGCAGCCAGCCGTAGTAGAGGCAGGCGAAGAAGGCCCGGAGGTGGGCGCCGCGCTTCCCCTGGCGCCCGGCCGCCTCGATGAGCGCCGCGGCCTGGTCCTCGTTGACCACCACCCCGGGGTCGACCTCCTCCTCGGCCTCCGGCGGCTGCCATTGGACGGTCGGGAGGGGGTTGGCGGTCAGGTAGCCCTCCTCGACGGCGTAGCCGAAGAGGTGGCCGAGGATGCGGCGCTTGCGCAGGATGACCGAGGGGGCGGCCTTCTTGCCGTCCAGCTTCACCGCGAGGGCGTTCAGCAGGCGGCGCACCATCGGCGGCTCCTCGAAGGCGGAGACCGACACGGACTGCTTCTGCACCCACGCCAAGGCTTTGACCCAGTCCGCCGGCGGCTCCTCGCCCCACGCGTTCACGTTGAAGGCCCAGCTGTAGAGCGCCCGGCGGACGACCCGCTTGTCCGGCATGCTGGCCTTCGACTTCACCAGCTCGAACGTGACCGTGGCCAGGGCGTCGGCCCAGGTCGTGCGGGTCTTGGCCGGAACACCCTCCCACCGGGCCTCGACGTACTTCCGTCCGAGCTCGTACCAGGTGATCTGCTTCTCCTTGCGGAGCTCGGAGAGCGGCAGGCCGCGGTCGACGTCGAAAGGCTGCCCGTCGCGGAGAGCGGAGATCAGCTCGGACTTCCGGCCGTCGGCCGCGGTCTTGGTCAGGAGGGACTCGGAGAACTCCCGCCCGGCGACGGTCCAGCGGACCATCCAGGGGGCCCGCCGGTCAGGGCGGTGCCGATGGTCCCAGAACTTGACCTTGTAGGAGGTGGGCATCAGGCGGCCACCTCGCAGCCGTCGAGCCACGCGTCCAGGTCGGCCCGGTCGACCCGGACCTGGCCGTTGGGGAGCTTGATGAGGCGCGGCGCCTTGCCTCGGGCTCGCATCCGGTAGAAGGCGGCACGGGACATACCGAGTTCGGTGAGCACGGCGGGGAGCTTGAGCAGTTCGCGCTTGGGCATGGCGACGTCTCCTGCGGTGGGTGCGGAGGGTTACGTGCCCTCTCGCGGGCGGCGGCGGAGGGCGGAAGGCGTCAGGGATGTCAGGGGAACGCGCTGACCTGCCGGTACGGCCCCTGGTCGGGCGTCAGGGGTTGTCAGGTCTGTCAGGAGATCCCGGCTATCCCTGACAGACCTGACGGGCCCTGACTGCTCGTCCGGCGGCATTTCGCCAGGTCAGGGCTTTGTCCTGACGTTCCTGACGGTTACGTGATCGGGTTCGTGTCCGCGGGGGCGCTCAGGATCGGGTGGACACGGTAGGTGACGGCCTGAGGCCGGCCGCGCTGGCCGCTGGCAGGGGACTGATCCGTGCGGAGCCAGCCGTGCTGTTCGAGGAGCGCGAGTGCGGGCTCGACGTCGGCGACCTTCTTGAACCGCCGGGACGACGCGACGGCGTCGTGGGCCTTGATGTGGGTGCGGTGGGTGCCGTCCTTCTTCGGCCGCTGGAGCCACTGGAGGAGGGCGTGGGCGTCCTCGGTGGCCGGGTCGGCGGCGATGAGGTCGAAGACCGCGAGGGTGTGGGCGGTGTAGTACTCGGCGATCTCGGCGGCCCGCTCGACGATGGCGGCCTCGACGGGCGCGCGCCAGTCGCCGGCGACGTGGTCGGCGAGGTGGAGTAGGACCGCGATGCGGGCGATGTGGCCGACGAGCTTGCCGGCCCAGTCCTTGATGTGGGCGAGCGGCTCGTCCGGGCGGAGCTGGACCTCGAACTTCTCCTGGAGCTTCTCGACCGCGAGGTCGGCGGCCTCGGTCATCCGCACGGTGACCGGCTCCTCCAGGGCGGTGAGGGCCCGCAGGAGCGCAGACAGCCGGACGTCGTAGGTGGCGGCGACCGGCTCGGGGATGGGGGTGGTGCGGATCTTGCGGTAGCCGAGGTTGGAGGGCGGGAGCGAGTACAGGAAGCGGGCGAGCAGGCCGCGGTCGCGGGCACCGGGAGCGGCGCCCAGCTCCTGGAGGACGGCGGGCTGCGGGGTGACGCCGATGGTGAGCGCGGGCTTGTCGACGGTCGGCTGCTCGCGGGTGATCCGGTCGGCCTGGAGCCGCTCGCCCTTGTGGGCTTGGAGGAAGACGCCGAGGTTGGGCTTGCTGCTGTAGCGCCCCACGATGCTGTCGAACAGGTCGCCCTCGGGTGAGAGCGCGGCCAGGCAGCGGTGGACGCCGAGTTGGTGGGTGACGGTCTCCGGGGTGATGTCCCCGGACAGGGTCAGCCGCGGGCTCGGCGGCACCACGATCTCGTCGGCCAGCATCCGGGCGCCTGAGATCTCGGCCACCAGGTGCGCGCGGTCGAGGTCGGGGTTCTTGCGGGCCTTGGCCATGAGCGACTCGACCTCGGCGAGCGCGGTCTCCTTGGCGGTCTCCGCCTCGATGATCCGCCCCTTGGCCTCGGCGCGGAGCTCGTCCTCGACCCGGTAGACCGGGCCGGTCATGAACGCGAACACGTCGGACTTGCGGCTGGCGGGCGGCATCGCGCACACCAGGTAGAGGTTGGACTGCTCGCGCCAGCCGGGCCGGATCTCCACGTTCACCCGGCCGCCGGCGGCGGTGGACAGTGCGGCGAGGGCCATGGTGGCGGCCATGTCGGGCGGGGTCTGGGTGAACTCGGCGACGGCCTCCACGTAGGCGCCGACCCACCCCGGCAGGGCGCGGACGGGGAAGGTGGGCAGGGCACCGTGGGAGCCGAGCGGCACGGGGTCGAGCCAGGTCTCGCCGGATGCGAGGTCCGCGAGGGCGGCGAGCGCGGCGGTGCGGACGGCGTCGAGGTCGGCCTGGTCGTCGCCGGCCATGTGGGCGAGGCGGCTGGTGGCGGTGTTGATGCGGCGCCGCTCGGCGGCCACGCGCACGACCTCGGCGTAGTAGTCGCCGTTGGCGGCGGTAGGGGTGGCCTCGATGCAGGTGTGCAGGTAGCTCGGCCCGCCGACGCGGACCAGGTCGCCCTGGCCGCGCAGGACACCGGCCAGCAGCACCGGGTCGACCGGCCGTTCGCCGCCGGCCATGCGGGTGATGGCGCGCCAGATCGTCTCGTGCGCGGGGTGGTAGAAGGCGCTCGGGTCGCCGAGCTGGGCGGCGAGCGCGGGGATCTGGGCGGGATCGAGCAGGGCGGCGCCGATGACGGCCTGCTCGGCGGCCTTGACCTCGGCGGGCTCGGGCCGGAACGGGATCACGTTCGGGGCGTACTCGCTCACCGCTCGTCCTCGCTGGGGAGTTGGTGGTGGTCGAGCCAGGCGAACGCGGAGGTGGTCTGGGCGCGGTTGTAGACCTCGATGGCCGCGCCGGGGACGCTGCCGACGTGGACGCGGGGGTTGATGAGGCTGGCGTACAGGCGCGTGCCGTGGTGCACGCAGGCCTTGGCGGCGTCGCCGTGGCGGTCGAGGACGGTCACGGCGTCGAGCGGGCCCTCGCAGGAGGTGGTGTCGCCGAGGTGGGCGGCCTCGCAGCAAGGCTGCGGCGCGGTGGTGTTTCCGGGCATGCTGGTGTCCTGGTCTCTGTAAGGAGGCTGGAGGGCCCCGTACCAGCCGTCTCTCTGCCAAGGTCGGCGGCTGGTACGGGGTTTCGTGCGTCAGGCGGAGCTCCGCCTCCCCGCCAAGGCCCCCCCCCGCGGGGGGGGGGGTGGGGTGGGAGGCGGAGGGGGGCCCCCCCCCAAAGGCGCCTCAGCCCCCGCGGGCGGGGGGGGCGCGGCGGGGAACTGCCGTACGGCGGACAGCCCAGATCAGGCGAACGACGCGAGTCGGCAGGCGGTGTCGTGGTCGAGGTCGCCGGCGGCGACGGCCCGAACCAGGATCTCCGGCAGGGGCTTGTACCCCGGAGCGGCCTCGTCGCCCTGCGCGGGCAGGTCGTTCGTGCGTCCGGTCAGCAGGGCGTCGACCGCAGAGGCGACGCTGGCGGGGGTGACGACCAGGCCGAAAACCAACGGCTGCGGGTTGGCGAGGCGGTCGTCGTTGGTGCCGCGGGCCCAGAGCCAACCGGTGGTCTGGTTCCACAGCAGGCCGAGGCCGTGCAGGTAGCCGGCGGCGCGGGCGCGGGCGGTGCCGAGGCGGATGAAGATCTCCGTCAGCATGACCTCGCCGTCGTCGGCGCAGTACTCGTTGAACGACTCGTCCGGGGCGGCGTTGTCGCCGAGTGCGGCGAGGACGGCCTCGAAGTACGGGTGGTGCGGGGTGAGGTAGGACACGGGGTTCCCTTCCAGGAACGGCGGGTCCGGTCTGTCCGGCCCCCGAACCGCCCAGGGACGCCGCTGGGTGCGGCGGTGCTCTGGGCGGCACGGCCGGTCGGGCAGGCTGGTGGATCACGAAGGGCGGTAGGTGCGCGTTGACCTGCGTTTCCTACCGCCCGCACCGTGCCGACCGATCAGTCGTCCTCGGGGCCGCAGAGGCAGTTCTCGGGGGCGGCGCCCTGGCCGATCTGGCACGCGCAGTAGATGAGTCCGAGCGGGGTTTCGACGGGCTCGCCGCCGGTGCAGTGGTCGCATTCGCCCGGCGCCCAGTCGGCGGCGTCGAACTCGTCGTAGTCGTCAAACATCGTGATGCCCTTTCACAGGGAAGTCCTGCGGGACGGCCGTCGTGGAGCCGCGTTGCCGGGCTGTCGGGGGGTCGATCGGAGGAGGTAGGGCGGTAGGTAGGGGGCCGGTAGGGAGGGTGGTAGGCGTGCGCTGACCTGCGGTTCCTACCGCCCTACCGCCGCCCAAGAGGGGGTGTCAGGAGGGGGCGGGGGAGAGGGGTCAGGCGGCCTTCTGGACGACCGCCGGGACGGTGCCCGGGGCAGCCTCGGGGAGGGCATCCAGCAGCACCGCGAGGCGGTTGCGCTGGCGCCCGTTGAAGGTGAGCTTCTTGCCCTCGACCAGGGCCACCCCCAGGCCCTCCAGGTGGGTCCTCAGGTCGGGGACCTTCCAGCCGCCGAAGAGGCCCCTCGCGTGGCCCTCCTCCAAGAGGTGGGAGAGGTGGGCGGCGGTGCCCTGGTCGGACATCGCGGCGACGTACCGCACCAGGGCGTACAGGTCGGCGTCGGCGGGGGCGTCCTGGAGCTCGTCGTCCTGGTCGGCGGAGTCGTCCGGTTCGGCCTTGGTGGAGGCCTCTCCATGGTCCCCGGCCTTGGCGTTGGCAGCCTTCTCCTTCGCGGCCTGGTCCGCCTTCGCCAGGGCGGTGGCAGCTCTGGTGTTGCCGGCCACGACCGCCACGACCACCCACAGGACGAGCAGGACGGTGACGGCGGGCGGCGCGTACCGGGCGACGGGCCGGGCCAGGACGGGGGAGAAGAAGAGGCCGAGGGCCAGTGCTCCCCCGACTTGCTGGCGGGTGACCGAGACCTTCTCGGCGTGGGGCCGGACGGCCCGGATGATCAGTCTGTTGCCCAGGCCGAATGCGGTGACCGACACGCCTTCGAGGTAGCGGTGCAGCTTCATCACGCACCGACCAGGCCCTTGAGGACCGAGCCGATCACGGTGAGCGGCAGGGCCCAGATCCCGCCGGCGGCGGCGTAGACGGACGGCACAGTGGCGCCGAGGACGCTGTCCTTCCACGGGCCGGGCTTGGTGCCGAACAGGGCGAAGGTCAGGATTGCGGCGACGGCCCCGGCGCCGACGTTGCCGAACACCTGGCTCTGCGAGGTGAAGGCGTGGGTCAGGGCGTCGCCGACCGTGCCCGGTGCGCTGAACGCTTGACCGGCGCCCGCCGCGAAGATGCCGAAGACGATCATGAGCCAGGCGGTGTGCTCGTCCTTGTGCTTCTTGGCGAGCTTGCCCTGCTTCTCGGCCTTGCGGCTGCCGAGGATGATCCACACGGCGATGGCCAGGCAGAGGCCGCCGGAGCCGAACGAGCCGAGCAACTGGGTGTCCATGGTCGATCTCCTGCGGTCAGTGGTGGCTGGTGGAGAGGAGGGTGATCAAGGGGGCCAGGCCGAGTGCGCCGACCAAGGCGGAGGCGAACGGCACCCGCAAGAGGATCAAGATGGTGAGGCCGGGGAAGCCGCGGACCTCGGAGACCCGGACGTGGCCCCACCCGCGCATGCGCAGGTCGATGAGCCAGGCGCCGGCCGCGGCGAGCGCGGCGACGGTCAGAGGCATGTGGGCGGCCAGCTGGACGGCGCCCATCTGGTAGCCGAGTACGGCGGAGGTGGTGGTGAGGATGCACCAGCGGCGGAACCGGCGGGCTCGCTCGGATTGGGGCTGTCGCCACAGCACGGAGGCCCGGCGCTTCTGGACGAGCTGCTCGGCGCGGTGGCGGTCCTCGCGCTTGTCGGGGGTTTCCCCCTGCTCCCGGAACTTCTCCTCGCGCTCCCTGCGGGCGCGTTCAGCCTGTTCCTCTGGCGTCTGGCTGATCAGCAGGCGCAGGCTCTCGGCCACGGTCCGCAGGTCGTACCGCTCCTGGTCGGCGTCGGCCTGGTCCTGGTCGTCGTCCTCGACGGCCTGGTCCTCGTCGTCGTCGTCCGTGTCGGTCGGCTCGGTCTTGCGGGGGTCGAGGGGCTCGGGCTCGGCGTCGGGCATGCCGACGGTGGGCGGGAAGGTCGGCGGCGGGGGGATGGTCATCGGTTCCCCTCCCGACGGAGAAGCCACACGGCGACGCCGGCGCCGACCGCGAGGATCGGGTAGAGCAGGCTCAGGAGCCAGTCCATGGTCAGTTCTCCAGGTAGGGGCCCGGCCATGGAGGCCGGGCCCGGAGAGGATCAGGAGGAGCGCCGCGAGGGGGCCGGGGTGTGCCGCCAGTTCGTGATGGAGCGGCTGGTGGGGAGCGCGTCGATCGCGGCGTGCCCGGCCCGGTCCGCCTTGCGGACGGCCTTCGCCCTGCGCTGCTGGCGGGACTGGGGCTGGGCGGGCTGCTTCTTGCCGAAGCCGAGCATCAGGCGCCCTCCCCGATCCGGCCGACGAGCACGAACGGCTCGCCGTCCAGCTCGCAGATCGCGTGAAACTCGGCGGCGCAGCGCCCGTCGGCGGAGGCGTCGGTGACCGTCAGACGGTGGCACCAGGTCTCGCGGGGCAGGCCGGCGACCTCATCGATCGTCAGCGGCTCGGCGAGGCGGTAGGCGAGGCCGCGGTGGTCGAGGCGAGCGATGCCCAGACCGGGCACGTTGCGGATGCTGTTCACCGGGCACCGCCCGTCTGGCCGGCCTGGCGGCTGCGCGTGGTGCCGACGTGGCGGCGCAGGCGCACGGCGTAGTCGTTTCGGCAGCCGAGTGCGTCGCGGACCTTCTTGGTGCTGAGCTCGTCGCCGCGGGCGGCGAGGTCATCGGCCAGGATGCGGACCCGGGCGATGTCGGCCGGGTCGAGGGGGCGTTCCCCGGCGATCGCGGAAGCGTTCCCGTCCTGCCCCTTCGAGGGCTCGAACCCGAGCTCTCGGCTATCAGGTGCGGATGCGCACGACCCAATTCCGTAAAGGACTTCGAGGCTTTCGGTCGCGACCGGGGAAGCGTTCCGCAGTCCGTCGGGAACGGCGTCGAGGTAGACGCCGTCGGACGGCCCCGTGGGCAGCGGGAGGGTGAGGGCGGGGAACGGGTCGTCGGGCATGCCCGGCCACAGATCGGCCGGGGCGGGGAGCACGCTCAGCTCTGCCACCCGGGCCCGGGCGTTGAGCCGTTGGGCCAGCAGGTCGGCGGTCAGGCCGGGGACGGTGACGCCGTGGACGTACTCCCACGCGATGCGCCAGGCCTCGTCGGCTGGCAGTGCACCGAACGGGGCAGCGGACAGCAGGCGGTCGGCGACCTCCCGGACCTCGGGGTGGTGCTCGGAGCGGCGCCGGGTGTGCTCGGCCCGGTCCTTCGCCTGCTTCTTCTCGGCGGTGGTCGGGCCGCGGCCGCCGTGGGTCTGGAGGTCGGTCAGCCAGACGGCGCCGATGCTGGACAGGGCCAGCACGAACGCGACCCAGTGGTGTCCGGGGTACTGCTGCCAGCCGTGGACGAAGTTGATGCCCCCGGCGAGCGCGCCGGCCGCCCATGCGCCGAGCCGGTAGGTGCGGGTGGAGCGCTCGCCCTCGGCCTGCGCGCCCATGGCGACCAGCGCCCACGCGCCGCCCTCCAGCATCGGGGCCAGCAGCACCGCGAGCAGCAGATACACCTTGGCGCCGTCGAGCGCGGCGACCTGGGACACCAAGGCCGGCACGATCGAGCAGGCCTGCACCAGCCGGACGAACGCCCTCGCCGGGTTGGCCGACACCCACCCGGTCACCCGGCCGAGACGTGCGGCCCGCGCCGCCCGGCGCCGGTCCCGAGCTTCCCCGGCGGCGCGCTGGTCGGCCTCCCGCCGCCGACGGGCCGCCTCGGCGTCCAACCGGTTCTGCTCGCGCTCGTCCCTACGGTCCGCTCGGGCGTCGGCGCGGTCGGCCTGGCGGTCGGCCCGCCGCTCGGCGCGGTACTCGCCCAGCCCGCTCATGCGGCCACCAACTCGACGTTGGCGGTGCGGAGGACGATCGCCCGGAACCGCAGCGGCACCGGCGCCATCTTCATCTGCTGCTCGGCGAAGGCGGCCAGCTCCGGGTCCTCCCGACGCAGGTCCGCCAGCACCGCGTACGCCACGTCCAACCGGGCCTGGCGCTCGACCACCGACTCGCCGGGCACACCGGCGAACAGCTCCTCGTCCACGCCCAACGCCAGCTCCGCGAACTCCTCGGTGCCCAAGGCGTGTTGACCTGCAACAATCGACTTCACGGGTCTACCTCTTCCAGTGGGAGGTGCGCCCCAGGGGCTGCCGCGCGCCCGGCCAAGGAAAGCGCGGCGGCCCCGACCTCAGGGCCAGCTACTCGTCACGTCACGAGCAGCCATGACCCCCGACCCGTGCCGCGGGCGGCACGGGTCGGGGACCAAAGACACTCGTTTGCTGAGACCGCGCCGCTCCGGCACCGAGAAGTCCGGCGGCGAGCTGGCGGGGGGTGCGTCTTTCAGGGCAGACGCGGACCTCTCGGTCCATGCCATCCGCATGCCAAGGCGCGGTCGACCTCGGCCCGATCTGTCCCGGGCCCCTTCGCCTATCCCCATAGGCGCATTTGTGCAGCTCAGAGCAGCCCAAAGAAGGCCCCTCCGTGTCGCCCTTGTCTCACTTGGTGCGACACACACAACATAGGCAACCTGCTTAGGCAGGTCAAGAGAGTTGGGTTTCTCGCCCCTGTTGGGCACCTGCCCTAGCATGGGGAGATGGCCCTAGACCCGGACGACTCCCGTCCCCCGTATCAGCAGGTCAGCAGTTCTCTGCGGGCCTCGATCCTCACGAAGAAGCCAGGCTTTGAGACGGGCGACAAGCTGCCCTCCGGCCCCGAACTGGCGAAGCACTTCGGCGTGGCGCGTGGCACCGTGGACAAGGCGCTCGACCTCCTCCGCACCGAGGGGTTGATCGTGACCCGGCAGGGGAGCGGCTCATTCGTCCGGGAGAGGACCTCGCGACCGGTCGGGCTGCGGCCTCACCTGGAAGCGGCCTTCGAGCAGCAGCAGGTGACGCTCGACTTCGCCGGGTTCTCCAGCGAGACGCTGCACAACGCGCTGCAGGAGCCGCTCGACAAGGTCCGCTCCGGCCGGCTGGCGCCGGAGTCCATCACGGTCCGCCTGCTGCTGCCGGACACCACGGCGCCGATGGCCGTGCCGGTCCTGGTCGACGGGCTCCAGGACGAGGCCGCCCTCCGGCAGCGCGCGCGCAACATCGCCCTGACGAACGCCGGCGGGATCGCGCACTCGGTGAAGATGCTGGCTGAGCTGGGCCTGGTCCAGAAGGCGAGCGTCCAGGTCAAGGTGCACCGGGCGTCCAGCCTGTTCAAGCTGTACATCCTGAACCGGTCGGAGGCCTTCTTCGGCTTCTACCCGCTCCGCGAGCGGACTGTGGCGATCGACGACACCGCCCACACCTTCTACGACGTGACCGGTAAGGACACCACCCTGTTCCACCATGCCGCCGGCCCGGACGACGCCTCGCTCGGATCGCAGTACGTCCAGCAGGCCCAGATGTGGTTCGACAGCGTGTGGTCCACGATCGCCTACGAGCGTCAGCCATGACCGCCACCCCTCAGCAACTCGCCGACGTGCTGCGGCCGGTGAAGCATGTGCTCCTCGACTTCGACGGCCCGGTGTGCTCGGTCTTCGCCGGCCTCCCTGCCCCGGAGGTCGCACGGCGCCTCCGTGAAGGCCTGCTCGCCGCGGGCGAGCAGGCTCCGGCCGGGGCGGAGGAGGAGACCGACCCGCTCGCCCTGCTCCGGCTGGTCTCGGATGCGCGGCCCGATCTCACAGAGCGCACGGACGCCGCGCTGGCCGCGCTGGAGGCCGAAGCTGTTCAGGTAGCCCGCCCGACCCCGGGCGGAGAATCGGTTCTCCACGCGTGTGCCCGCTCCGGCCGCCTGGTCTCCGTGGTCAGCAACAACGCAGGCACGGCCATCGAGGCCTACCTCGCCGAGTACGGTCTCAGCGACTACGTGGCCGGCGTCTTCGGACGTGCCCCGGGCGACCCCTCCTCCATGAAGCCGAACCCGCGCCTCCTGCTCGAAGCGATGGAAGCCGCGGGCACCAAGCCGGAGCACTGCGTCTTCATCGGCGACGCGGCCCGCGACGTCGAGGCCGGGGAAGCTGCCGGTGTCCCAACGATCGGCTACGCCAACAAGCCAGGGAAGTCCATCAACCTGGCCGCCGCTGGCGCCGTGGCGATCGTGGACTCGATGCAACTTATCGCCGACGTCATCGCCTGATCTGGAGGTCCTGCTCCCATCGACTCTGGCTCCCTAGGCACGAGTGTTCCTCGGAAGCCGTCTCCTGCTCGCGCTTGCTCCCCTACGCTTCGTCGTAGTAGGTGTTGGTTGAGGTGGAGGGGCACCCATGGCGGACGAGATCGCCCAGTTGGTGGAACAGGCAGGCCCGTATCTGGCGGCGGCTGTCAGTGCGTACGGCGGAGCCGTCTTGACCCGGGCGGAGGACGGTGCCGTGGAGGCTACCGCTAACCTGGGCCGTCGCGTCCTGCGCGCGGTGTTCCGTCGCGGCTCGCAGGGCGAACAGGCCGCCTTGGAAGCCGCAATTCAGGACGTAGCCGAGGACACCACCGACCCGGACGCGGCAGCGGCGCTGCGCCAGCAGATCAAGCGGGCCCTGCGCGAGGACGCTGGACTGCGTCAGGAGCTAGTCAGCCTCGTCGGACCGGCTGCCGCCTCTGTGACGATCACCGCATCCGGGGCAAGGTCGATCGCCGCCCACAGCATCACCACAGCCATCACCGGCGACGGCCACCGTCTCGCCCAGTGACCGGGTCCCACTACGAGTCCTCTGGCGCGAGGGCAGTTACGGCCCAGAGCATCGGTACTGCTCACACCGGCGACGTCATCGGCCTTCCCGCCGAGATCCTCACCGCCGCCCGCGACGTGCCAGCCCCACCAGGCCTTACCAATCTGCCGCCCTACCCCCTCTGTCTAGGTCGCGAGGACGCCCTCTCCTGGCTCCGTACCAAGCTCGCGGCGGATGGGGGGACTGCAATCACCCAGGCCTCGGCCGTCCACGGCCTCGGCGGAATCGGCAAGAGCACCCTGTCCCTCGCCTACGCCCACCGCTACCGCAACACCTACACACTCATCTGGTGGATCACCGCAGACTCCCCGGCCCGCATTGAGCAGTCCCTCGCAGACCTGACCTTCCGACTGCTCCCGTCCTGGGCCGGAACCGCCTCTCAGGTTCAGCAGGCGCAGTGGGCGATGACCTGGCTGCAATGGCACCCGGGGTGGCTGCTGGTTTTTGACAACGTCGAGAATCCGGCCGACCTCACTCACTACCTCGGGGCGCTCAACGGTGGTCATCACCTGGTCAGCAGCCGCCGCGCCACCGGCTGGCCGCGCACCATCAGCACCTATCCCCTCGGTATCCTCGCACCAGATGAGGCCGCCGAGCTGATCTGTGCCTACGCGTTCACCGATGGCAAGCCCACCCCCCGTGACTTCCGGGACGCCCGCGCGCTCGCTGCCGACCTTGGCCACCTCCCGCTCGCTCTGGAGCAGGCCGGCGCTTACCTGCGCCAGCACCCCACCATCAGCATCGATGGCTACCGCCGACGCCTGCCCACCAAGCTGGACAAGGCGGCCGAGGGCATCGACGCCGAACGAACCATCGCCAGGGTCTGGACCCAGACCCTGAGCGCTCTTGAGGCCCGAAGTCCCCACGCCGTGGAGGTCCTGCGCACTCTGGCCTGGCTATCCCCGGATGACATCCCCATCAGTCTTTTCGAGACTCGCGACGGTGACGACGATCTGCACGAAGCCTTGGGCCTTTTGGCCGCTTACAGCATGGCCACTGTCACGAGACATAGCGTCAGCGTTCACCGTCTCCTGCAAACGGTCCTTCGCTCCACCGCGCCGAGCGGGCTCGACGGTTTGCCCGTAGGCCGCCGCTTGGCCGAAGAATCACTTCTCCGGGCCCTTGGCCCTGAAGAGACGAGCGCGTCTTCAGTTTGGGATCACCTAGCTCCTCAGGTTGTCGCTCTCGCGACCACGAGGCCCAAGGAGTATCAGGACGACCTAGCAATCGAACTCTACGGTTTCCTGGTCGATCGTTTGGATGCGCAAGGCCACCACGCCCGCACCATCCCGCTCTTGGAGGCGACCCTCGCCCACTGCGAACTGATCCTCGGCGATACCCACCATGACACTTTGGCCAGCCGTAACAATCTCGCCGGCGGATATGCATCGATCGGAGATCTCAACCGCGCCATTCCTCTCCTTGAGGCGACCCTAGCTCAGAGCGAGGAGGTCCTTGGCGATACCCATCCCGACACCTTGGTTAGCCGAATCAACCTCGCGAGTGCCTACAGCAAGTCCGGCGATCTCGCCCGCGCCATCTCGCTTTACGAAGCGACTCTCGCCCAGTGCGAGAACGTCCTTGGCGATACCCACCCCGACACCCTGATCAACCGGAACCATCTTGCAAGCGCCTATCGAAATGTAGGCGATCTCGCCAGCGCGCTCCCCCTTATGGAGGCGACCCTCGCTCAGTGCGAGCAGATCTTTGGCGATATCCACCCCAGCACTCTGACTAACCGAAATAATCTCGCTGGCGCCTACCATGATGCCGGCGATCTCGCCCGGGCTATCTCGCTTTACGAAGCGACTCTCGCCCAGTGCGAGGAGGTCCTTGGCGACATCCACCCCAACACCCTGGCTAGCCGTAACAACCTCGCGGCTGCTTGTGGCGATGCTGGCGATCTCGTCCGTGCCATCTCGCTTTATGAAGCGACCCTCGCCCAGAGTGAGCAAGTCATCGGTGATATCCACCCCAACACTCTGATTAGCCGCAATAATCTCGCCGGGGCTTACCGCGATGCTGGCGATCTCGCCCGGTCTATCTCGCTTTACGAAGCGACCCTCGCCCAGCGGGAGGAGGTCCTTGGCGATACCCACCCCGATACGCTGGTCAGCCGCAGCAATCTCGCCGGGGCTTACCGTGATGCTGGCGATCTCGCCCGCGCCGTCCCTCTGCTGGAGTCGACTCTTGCTCATCGCGCGCGGATTCTTGGCGATACTCACCCAAGCACTCTGACGACCCGCAGTAATCTCGCCGGGGCTTACCGTGATGCTGGCGATCTCGCCCGCGCCGCCGCGCTTTATGAAGCGACCCTCGTTCAGTGTGAGGAGGTTCTTGGCGATACCCACCCCAACACCCTGACCACCCGAAACAACCTCGCAGCTGCTTGCGGCGATGCTGGCGATCTCGCCCGCGCCATCTCGCTTTATGAAGCGACCCTCGTTCAGTGCGAGCAGGTCCTTGGCGACACCCACCCCGATACTCTGGTCAGCCGCAGCAATCTTGCTGGCGCCTACCACGATGCTGGCGATCTCGCCCGCGCCGTGCCCCTCCTGGAGGCGAGCCTCGCCCAAAGCGAGCAGGTCCTCGGCGACACCCACCCCAAGACCCTGCGCATTCGCGAGATGCTGGAGGCTGTCATCCACCACCGTTAGAAGCCCGGCCTCTGTGCGTGAGCGTCCTTACATGCTGCGGGCGTCCAGCTTCGAGGCTCCCGTCGCCTGAGGCGCAGGTTGCCAGGACAGCGCGGCTGTGGGCGGGCCATGTGCACGGAAGGTGCTCGGCCGGCCCGCATGACCGCCATTGAGGTAGGTAGCGCGATTACTCACGGCGCTTGACGGGCGGTGTGTTGGCGTGTGACGTAAATCACGAAGATGGGGTGCGGGCGGCGACTTCGTCATTTGCTCCCAGCCTCCGGTGCGCTCTCAAGGTGCTCTGAACGAGGCTCGCTCGAACCATGATCCGGACCACCGGCGGACCAGATCCGGTCTGTGGGCAGGGGCTTGCAGGTCAGCGCCCGCCTGGTCAGCGGCCTGTAAATCTGTCGCGCAAGCTACGCAGGTTCGAACCCTGCACCAGCCACCGGATGGAGAACAGCCCCTGATCTGCGGAAACGCGGATCGGGGGCTGTTTTCGTTTTTCTCCGCGTTCCGCCCGGCGGGTCGATCGGGTGGCGACTTATTGCACATTGCTTGCAATTACAGGTGGCAGGCAGCAGAGTGGGGGCCACGGGGGTGGGAGTCCTTCCCGTCTTCCCAAGCGGCGACCGCCGTGACGTGGCCCGCCCACCCCCGTCCAGACCTTCCCCCGTGCGCCCGCCGCGCTCCCGTCGTGCCTCCGGGCGCGGCGTCAACGACGCGTAAAAGGCGTTCCCGGCCGCGTCAGGATCGCGTAGGGGCCGGAGTCCCGCCGGGGCCGTGACCCGCAGGATCGGAGCAACTACCGACTGCGGAGGTCCCGTCGATGTCCAGCGCCATCTCCACCCCGGCCGTCGAGGCCGACCCCCAGCCCCCGGACGCCGGCGCGGGTGACGAACGGCACCGCCTCTCGGCCCTCGGCGGCCTGGCCGCCCTCTCGCTGGACGCCATGGCCTCGGTGGCGTACGGGCCGGAGTCGATCGTCCTGGTGCTCGCCGCGGCCGGGGCGTACGGGCTGGGCTTCACGCTCCCCGTCACGGTGGCGATAGCCGTCCTGCTGGCCGTGCTGGTGGCCTCCTACCGGCAGGTGATCGCGGCCTTCCCGGACGGCGGCGGGTCGTACGCGGTGGCCAAGGAGCACCTGGGCCGCCGGACCGCTCTCACGGCCGCGGCCTCGCTGGTCATCGACTACATCCTGAACGTCGCGGTCTCGGTGACGGCCGGCGTGGCCGCGCTCACCTCGGCCGTGCCGGGCCTGTACGACGACCGGGTCTGGCTCTGCCTCGGCGTGCTGGCCCTGGTGACGGCCGTCAACCTCCGCGGCATCGCCGAGTCGGCCCGCTGGTTCATGGCGCCGACCGCCGTCTTCGTCCTCTCGATCATGGCGATCATCGTGGTCGGCCTGTTCCGGGACGCCCCCGCCAGCACCGCGGCCGCCGCCGGCCACGCGTCCGTGCTGGCCGAGAACGCGACCACCGTCGGCGCACTGCTCCTGCTGAAGGCCTTCGCGGCCGGCTGCTCGGCGCTGACCGGCGTCGAGGCGGTGGCCAACGCCGTCCCCTCCTTCCGTATGCCGCGCGTCAAGCGCGCCCAGCACACCGAGGTCGCGCTGGGCGCGCTGCTCGGCGTGATGCTGATCGGACTGGCCGTGCTGATCGGCCGCTTCCACCTCCAGCCGGTCGAGGGCGTCACCGTGCTCGCCCAGCTGGCCGACGCCTCGCTCGGGCACGGCGCCGCGTTCTACGTCGTCCAGTTCTCCACCGTGGTCCTGCTCGGCCTGGCCGCCAACACCTCCTTCGGCGGCCTGCCCGTCCTGCTCCACCTGCTGGCCCGGGACAACCACCTCCCGCACGTGTTCGCGCTGCGCGCCGACCGGCAGGTGCACCGGCACGGCGTCCTCTTCCTCGCGATCGTCTCGGCGGCGCTGCTGGTCGGCTCCGGCGGTGACGTCAACAGCCTGGTGCCGCTGTTCTCCATCGGCGTTTTCGTCGGCTTCACGATCTGCCAGGTCGGCATGGTCAAGCACTGGTACATGCACCGGCCGGCCAACTGGCGGTGGAAGGCCGCGCTGAACGGCTTCGGCGCCGTGCTCACCGGTGTCGCGACGCTCGTCGTGACCGGCACCAAGTTCACCGAGGGCGCCTGGGGCATCGTGGTGGCGCTGCCGCTGCTGGTGCTGCTCTTCGAGCTGATCCACCGCGGCTACGAGCGGATCGGCGAACGCCTGGAGCTGGGCCGGGTGCCCGGCGCGGTGGTCCGCCGGCGCAGCCTGGTCGTCGTCCCGGTGACGGCGATCACCCGGCTCACCCGGGACGGCCTGTCGGCGGCGCTGTCGCTCGGCGACGAGGTCATGGCGGTGACCGTCGTGCACGAGCGGGCCGAGGCCGAGGCGCTGCGGCGGGACTGGGAGCTGTGGGACCCGGGCGTGCCGCTGGTGGAGATCCCGGACGGCCACCGCCGGCTGGGCCAGCCGATCGCGGAGTTCGTCAACAGGCTGGGGGAGGAGCACGCGTACGACCGCCTGACGGTGCTGATCCCCGAGGTGGAGCCCGCCCACTGGTACCAGCGGGCGCTGCAGAACCGGCGGGGCGCCGTGATCGACCGCGCCCTGCGCCGGAGCACCGACGCGGTCGTGTGCCGCCTGCGCATGAGGATGTGACCGGCGCCCCCACCGCACCCAGTACGCACCTGACCTGCACATTCGGATACGAACGGTCCCGGACGGCACGCCCCGTCCGGGACCGTTCCGCGTCCTGGCACCCGTCCGCGTCAAGGTCGCGTCAACGTCCACCGTTCACCCGTATGGAGGGCGTCAGGAACCCATAACGCCCCTCTGATGGCTGGTTTGCTGCTTCAGCCGGTCTTCCGCCGGTGCCGCGATCAGCCCCCCGGCCGGTCGCGGCAGTCTCCCGAACCACGCTGGTGGAGCCCATGTCCGACCTCATCTACGTCGGTGTCACGGTCGCCGTGTTCGCCGTCATCGCCCTGATCGCGCGGGGGGTGGAGAAGCTGTGAGCGCTGAGAACCTCGCAGGTCTGATCGTGGCCGTCGCTCTCGTCGGCTACCTCGTCGTCGCGCTGATCTTCCCGGAGAAGTTCTGACATGGGATCCACTCTCGCTGGCTGGTTGCAGGCCATCGCCCTCGTCGGCGCGCTGGCCCTGTGCTACCGCCCCCTCGGCGACTACATCGCCGGGCTCCTCACCTCGGCCAAGCACCTCAGAGTCGAGCGCGGCATCTACAAGGTGATCGGCGTGGACGGCGACGCCGACCAGCGCTGGCCGGTCTACCTCCGCTCGGTGCTGGCCTTCTCGGCGGTCTCCGTCCTCTTCCTCTACGCCCTGATCCGGCTGCAGACCTTCCTCCTGCTGAACCTGGGTGTTCCGCAGATGGAGGGCCACCAGGCCTGGAACACCGCGATCTCGTTCGTCACCAACACCAACTGGCAGTCCTACAGCGGCGAGTCCGCGATGGGCCACCTGGTGCAGATGATGGGCCTGGCGGTGCAGAACTTCGTCTCCGCGGCCGTCGGCATCGCCGTCGTCGCCGCGCTGATCCGGGGCTTCACGCGCAACCGCACCGACCGCGTCGGCAACTTCTGGGTGGACCTCACCCGGATCTCGCTGCGGCTGCTGCTGCCGCTGTCGATCGTCTTCGCCCTGGTGCTGGCCGCCAGCGGCGTGATCCAGAACTTCCACGGCTTCACCGACGTGCACACCCTGTCGGGCGAGGTCCAGAAGATCCCGGGCGGCCCGGTGGCCTCCCAGGAGGTCATCAAGCTCCTGGGCACCAACGGCGGCGGCTTCTTCAACGCCAACTCGGCGCACCCGTTCGAGAACCCGACCGGTTTCTCGAACCTGGTCGAGATCTTCCTGCTCCTGGTGATCGCCTTCGCCCTGCCGCGCACCTTCGGCCGGATGGTCGGCGACAACCGCCAGGGCTACGCGATCGTCGCCGTGATGGGTCTGTTCTGGGTCGCCTCGGCCGCCCTGCTCACCTTCGCCGAGTCGCAGCACGGGGGCACCGCCCTGCAGGCCGCGGGCGCCGCGATGGAGGGCAAGGAGCAGCGCTTCGGCATCGCGGCCAGCTCGCTGTTCGCCGCTTCGACGACGCTGACGTCGACGGGTGCGGTCAACTCCTTCCACGACTCGTTCACGCCGTTCGGCGGCGGTCTGACGATCTTCAACATGATGCTGGGTGAGATCGCGCCCGGCGGTACCGGATCCGGCCTGTACGGCATGCTGGTGCTGGCCATCGTCGCGGTCTTCGTGGCCGGCCTGATGGTCGGGCGCACCCCCGAGTACCTGGGCAAGAAGCTCGGCGGCCGCGAGATGAAGTTCGCCTCGCTGTACATCCTCACCACCCCGACCATCGTGCTGGTCGGCACCGGTGTGGCGATGGCCCTGCCGGGCGAGCGGGCCGGGATGCTCAACTCGGGCGCCCACGGCTTCTCCGAGGTGCTGTACGCGTTCACCTCGGCCGCCAACAACAACGGCTCGGCCTTCGGCGGCATCACCGTCAACACCGACTGGTACGACACCGCGCTCGGTCTGGCGATGGTCTTCGGCCGCTTCCTGCCGATCGTCTTCGTCATGGCGCTGGCCGGATCGCTCGCCCAGCAGCAGCCGGTCCCGGCCACTCCGGGCACCCTGCCCACTCACAAGCCGCTGTTCGTGGGTCTGCTGTCCGGCGTGATCCTGATCGTCGTCGGCCTCACCTACTTCCCGGCCCTGGCTCTCGGGCCGATCGCGGAAGGTCTCTCCTGATGTCCACCCCTACGCTCACCCCCGCACCGGCCGACAAGGCCGAGGCCGCCGCCGGCTCGCACAGAGTGTCCAGCGGGCTGCTCGACCCGAAGCTGCTGCTCACCTCGCTGCCGGACGCGGTGAAGAAGCTCGACCCCCGGGTGATGGTCAAGAACCCGGTCATGTTCGTGGTCGAGGTCGGCTCGGTCGTCACCACCGTTTCCGCGATCGCCCACCCGTCGGTCTTCGCCTGGTCGATCACCGTCTGGCTGTGGCTCACCACGATCTTCGCCAACCTGGCGGAGGCCGTCGCCGAGGGCCGCGGCAAGGCCCAGGCCGACACCCTGCGCAAGACCAAGACCGAGTCGGTCGCCCGCCGCCTGCTGGACTGGCCGAAGAGCCAGGCCGAGGAGGAGGTCCCCGGGACCGCGCTCCAGCTGGGCGACCACGTGGTGGTCGAGGCCGGGCAGATCATCCCGGGCGACGGTGACGTCGTCGAGGGTGTCGCCTCGGTCGACGAGTCGGCGATCACCGGCGAGTCCGCGCCGGTGATCCGCGAGTCCGGCGGCGACCGCAGTGCCGTCACCGGCGGTACGAAGGTGCTGTCGGACCGGATCGTGGTGAAGATCGCCTCGGAGCCCGGCAAGTCGTTCATCGACCGGATGATCGCCCTCGTCGAGGGCGCCGCCCGGCAGAAGACGCCGAACGAGATCGCGCTCAACATCCTGCTGGCCTCGCTGACCATCGTCTTCCTGGTCGCGGTCGTCACGCTCCAGCCGATGGCGACCTTCGCGGGCGCCCCGCAGTCGATGATCGTCCTGGTCGCCCTGATCGTGGCGCTCATTCCGACCACCATCGGCGCGCTGCTGTCCGCGATCGGCATCGCCGGCATGGACCGCCTGGTGCAGCGCAACGTGCTGGCGATGTCCGGCCGCGCCGTCGAGGCCGCCGGCGACGTCAACACCCTGCTGCTCGACAAGACCGGCACCATCACCCTGGGCAACCGCCAGGCCGCCGAGTTCCTGCCCGCCCCGGGCGTGGAGACCGGCGAGCTGGCCAGTGCCGCGCAGCTGTCCTCGCTCGCGGACGAGACCCCCGAGGGCCGCTCGATCGTGGTCCTGGCGAAGACCGAGTACGGCCTGCGGGCCCGCGCCCAGGGCGAGCTGACGCACGCCACCTGGGTCCCGTTCACCGCCCAGACCCGCATGTCGGGCGTGGACCTGGACGAGCCCGAGGGTGTTCACCAGGTCCGCAAGGGTGCGGCCGGCGCCGTCACCAACTGGGTGAACGAGAACGGCGGTTCGGTCGGCGGCGAGGTCGCCACCCTGGTCGACGGCATCTCCGCGGCCGGCGGCACCCCGCTGGTGGTCGCCACGAAGATCGCCGACGCTCCGGCCAAGGTCCTCGGGGTCATCCACCTCAAGGACGTGGTCAAGGAGGGCATGCGCGAGCGCTTCGACGAGCTGCGCCGGATGGGCATCAAGACCATCATGATCACGGGCGACAACCCGCTGACCGCCAAGGCGATCGCGGAGGAGGCCGGCGTGGACGACTTCCTCGCCGAGGCCACGCCCGAGGACAAGATGGCCCTGATCAAGAAGGAGCAGGAGGGCGGCAAGCTGGTCGCGATGACCGGCGACGGCACCAACGACGCCCCCGCGCTCGCCCAGGCCGACGTCGGCGTCGCGATGAACACCGGGACCATGGCGGCCAAGGAGGCCGGCAACATGGTCGACCTCGACTCCAACCCGACCAAGCTGATCGAGATCGTCGAGATCGGCAAGCAGCTGCTCATCACCCGCGGCGCGCTGACCACGTTCTCGATCTCGAACGACGTGGCCAAGTACTTCGCGATCATCCCCGCGATGTTCGCCGGCGTGTACCCGGGCCTGCGGCACCTCAACATCATGGGCCTGCACAGCCCGCAGTCCGCGATCACCTCGGCGATCATCTTCAACGCCCTGGTCATCATCGGCCTCATCCCGCTCGCCCTGCGCGGCGTCCGTTACCGTCCTTCCGACGCGAGCTCCCTGCTGAGCCGCAACATCGGGATCTACGGCATCGGCGGACTGATCGTGCCGTTCGTCGGAATCAAGCTGATCGACCTCGTCGTCCAGTTCATCCCCGGCCTCAGCTGACGCAGGGAAAGGAAAGAAGCATCATGTCCAAGCCCCTGCCGACGACCGTCCGCACCCACTTCACCGCGCTGCGGATGCTGCTGGTCCTGACGGTGATCCTCGGGATCGCGTACCCGCTGCTGGTCACCGGCATCTCGCAGGTCGCCTTCAGCGACAAGGCCAACGGCTCGATCGTGAAGTCCGACGGCAACCAGGTCGGTTCGAGCCTGCTCGGCCAGAACTACAACCTGCCGAAGAAGAACCCGGACGACCCGAAGGAGGAGCCGGTGCCGGACCCGAAGTGGTTCCAGCCCCGCCCCTCCGCGAACAACTACGCCGGCGACAACTCGGGCGCCTCCAACCTCGGCCCGAACAGCGACGACCTGCTGAAGGCCGTCAACGACCGCCGCGCCGCGGCCGCCGAGTTCGACGGCGTCGACCCGGCGAGCGTCCCGGCGGACGCGCTGACCTCCTCCGGTTCCAGCCTCGACCCGCACATCTCGGTGGCCTACGCCAAGGAGCAGGTCAACCGGGTCGCCAGGGAGCGCAAGCTCCCGGTGGAGACGGTCGCCAAGCTGGTCGACACGTACACCGAAGGCCGTTCCCTCGGTTTCCTCGGCCAGGAGGGCGTCAACGTCGTCCTCCTCAACAAGGCGCTGGCGGAACAGAAGTGACAGCCCTACCGCTGGAGCTGTGAAACGGGCCGACCCGGGCGGGGCACCAACCCCCGCCCGGGTCGGCCGCCGTACACCCCGACCCCGGTGCGGGGCCGCCCTGGCAGGCCGCCCCGCAGGACACGAAAGAGCAGCGCCCATGGCCCGCGACCTCACGCCCGGCACCGGCACCCGCAGCGGCCGGCTGCGGGTGTACCTGGGTTCCGCCCCCGGGGTCGGCAAGACCTACCGGATGCTGGACGAGGCGCGGCGCAGACAGGAGCGCGGCGCCGACGTCGTGGTCGGGTACATCGAGTGCCACGGCCGCCGGCACACCGAGGGCATGCTGGCCGGCCTGGAGGTCCTGCCGCGGGTCCACCGCTCCTACCGGGAAGCCGAGTTCGAGGAGATGGACCTCGACGGCGTGCTCGCCCGCCGCCCGTCCGTCGTCCTCGTCGACGAACTCGCGCACACCAACATCCCCGGCGGCCGCAACGCCAAGCGCTGGCAGGACGTCGAGGACCTGCTCGCCGCCGGCATCGACGTCATCAGCACCGTCAACATCCAGCACCTGGAATCGCTGAACGACGTCGTCCAGAAGATCACCGGGATCCCGCAGCGGGAGACCGTCCCGGACGAGGTGGTCCGCCGGGCCGACCAGATCGAACTCGTCGACATGGCCCCGCAGGCGCTGCGCCGCCGCATGGCCCACGGCAACGTCTACAAGGCGGAGAAGGTGGACGCCGCGCTCTCCAACTACTTCCGGGTCGGCAACCTCACCGCCCTGCGCGAACTCGCCCTGCTGTGGGTCGCCGGGCGGGTCGACGAGGGCCTGCGCGACTACCGGGCCAACCACAACATCGACCGCGTCTGGGAGACCCGCGAACGCGTCGTGGTCGCCCTCACCGGCGGCCCCGAGGGCGAGACGATCATCCGCCGCGCCGCCCGGATCGCCGACCGCACCGCCGGGGGCGACCTCCTCGCCGTCCACGTGACCAGGAGCGACGGCCTGGCCGGCGCCTCCTCCGGCGCGCTCGCCCAGCAGCGGCAGCTGGTCGAGACCCTCGGCGGCAGCTACCACGTGGTGGTCGGCGACGACATCCCCACCGCGCTGCTGGCCTTCGCCCGCGCCCACGACGCCACCCAGCTGGTCCTCGGCACCAGCCGCCGCGGCCGGATCAGCCGCTTCCTCACCGGCCCCGGCATCGGCGAGACCACCGTGGACGCGTCCGAGGACATCGACGTCCACATGGTCACCCACGAGTTCACCCGCCGCGGCCGGCTGCCCTCGCTCGGCCGGCGCCACTCCAAGCGCCGCACCATCGCCGGCTACGCGGCCGGCTTCGTGGTGCCCTGGATCCTGACCGGGATCCTCTCCCAGGCGCACCACAGCGTGAACCTCACCACCGACGCGCTGATCTTCCAACTCGGCGTGGTCATCGTCGCCCTGCTCGGCGGCGCCACCTCGGCGCTGCTGGCCGCCGTCATCGCCTCGGTGCTGCTCAACTACTTCTTCATCCCGCCCGTCCACACCCTGACCATCACCGAGACGAACAACATCGTCGCCCTGGTGGTCTTCGCCGCCGTCGCGCTGGCCGTCTCCACCGTCGTCGACCACGCCGGCCGGCTCACCAGCCGGGCCGCCCGCGCCACCGCCGAGGCCGAGACCCTCTCCACCCTGGCGGGCAGCGTGCTGCGCGGCGCCGACGCGCTGCCCGCGCTGCTGGAGAAGTCCCGGACGGCCTTCGGCATGGACGCCGTCGCCCTGCTCTCCCGCACCGGCGGCGAGGTGCTGGCCCACTCCGAGGCCGAGCACCCGGGCGAGCCGGGCGGGGAGACCACCGAGGTGCCGGTCGGCACCGACGCCGTCCTGGTCCTCACCGGCCGCCGGCTGCCCGCCGCCGACCAGCGCGTCCTCACCGCCTTCGCCGCCCACGTCGCCGCCGCCCTGGAGCGCGACCGGCTGGCCGTCGTCGCCGCCGAGGTCGAGCCGATCAAGGCCGCAGACCGGATGCGCACCGCCCTGCTCGCCGCCGTCAGCCATGACCTGCGCACCCCGCTGGCCGCCGCGCTCGCCTCGGTCGGCTCGCTGCGCAGCCCCGACGTCGAGTTCTCGCCCGAGGACCAGGCCGAACTCCTCGCCACCGCCGACGAGTCGCTGGTCAAGCTCACCCGCCTGGTCGACAACCTGCTCGACATGAGCCGCCTCCAGGCCGGCGCCCTCACCCTGCACCTCACCGAGACCCACCTCGACGAGATCCTGCCCCGGGCGCTGGACAGCCTCCCCGACCCGTACGCGCCGGTCCAGCCGCTGGACCTCGACACCGCCCCGCCGGTGCTCGCCGACCCGCCGCTGCTGGAGCGCGTCCTCGCCAACGTGATCACCAACGCGCTGCGCCACAACGCGCCCGGCGCGCCCGTCCTGGTCACCGCCAGCCACCACGCCGACCAGGTCGAGATCCGGGTGATCGACCGCGGCCCCGGCATCGCCCCCGAGGACCGGGACCGGGTCTTCCTGCCGTTCCAGCGCCTCGGCGACACCGACAACACGACCGGCGTCGGCCTCGGCCTCGCCCTCTCGCGCGGCCTCGCCGAAGCCATGGGCGGCAGCCTGGAGGTCGAGGACACCCCCGGGGGCGGCACCACCATGCTGCTCACCCTGCCCGCAGCCGCCACTCGGGAGGAGCCTGAACATGAGTGAGCGAAGCGAACGAATCATCGAGAGGTGCGTGTTTCGCGAAGCGACCGCCGAGCGAAGCGAGGTGGCCGCATGAGTGAAATTCTGATCGTCGACGACGAACCCGCTCTACTGCGGACGTTGCGGATCAACCTCAGCGCCCGGCACTACGCCGTCCGGACGGCCGCCAGCGGCGGTGAGGCGCTCGACCGCGCCGCCCGCACCAGCCCGGACGCCGTCCTGCTCGACCTCGGCCTGCCGGACGTCGACGGCATGGACGTCCTGCGCGGCCTGCGCAGCCACAGCGCGATGCCGATCATCGTGCTGTCCGGCCGCTCCGGCGCCGCCGACAAGGTGGGCGCCCTCGACGCCGGCGCCGACGACTACCTCACCAAGCCCTTCCAGATGGAGGAGCTGCTGGCCCGGCTGCGCGCGGTGCTGCGCCGGCCCTTAGGCGGCCTCCCGCTGCTCCAGCCGGTCATCGGCGACCACACCGTGGACCTCGCCGCCACCACCGTCACCGGCCCGTCCGGCCCGGTGCGGCTCACCCCGACGGAGTGGCGCATCCTCGCCCTGCTGCTCGCCAACCCGGGCCGGCTCGTGCCCGGACGGCAGATCCTGCGCGAGGTGTGGGGGCCGGCCCAGGAGGAGCGCGGCAACTACCTGCGGGTCTACCTGGCCGGGCTGCGCCGCAAGCTGGAGCGGGACCCGGCCCGGCCGCGGCACCTGATCACCGAACCGGGCATCGGGTACCGCTACGAGCCCTGACGGGACGGCCGCGTCGTCAAAGGACCGTCAAGCCGTCAAAGGCCCGTCAAGAGGCGCCGGTTCACCGACAGGAGGGCGTCAAGGCCGGTCGGGAGCGGTCGTCCGCGGGCGTAGCGTCAGTGCTGTCCGAGCGGGCGCCGGCTCCAATGTGGGGGAGGCAGGGGCCCGCTCCCGCCGCCGCAAGGCGGCCAGCAGGTGGGGGAGGGGCGCGCAACTGTCCATTGCGCGCCCCTACGCCTTTTCCGGCCCTGCGCCTATCGGGGGACGGGACTCAGCCCCCGCCGCTGCTCCCCGACTGCCGCGGCAGCGCCAGCGCCACGGTGTCCGCGAACTCCCGTACGGCGCTGGTCCGGCTGACCACCCGCCCGCTGTGCACCACCAGTCGGCTGTGCCCGCCCGCGAGCGCCCCGGCCAGGCTGTCCCCGCGCACCGCCAGGAGCTCCGCCGGGAACCCGGCGTCCACCCGCACCGGCGGCAGCCCGAGCGCCGCCCGGGCCCGGTTCGCCACCGCGTCGTACGCCTCGTCCGGGCCCAGTGCCCCGCTCGCCGCCAGCAGGTACGCGGCCTCCAGCGGATCCGCCCGGCCGACCGGGTTCGACTGGTCCCGCAGCGTGCCGCTGCCCGCCGACAGCTCGACCCGGGCCTCCGTCAACTCCCTGAGCAGGCCGGGACGCAGGCCCGTCGGCGGGCCTTCGAGACCGGAGCAGCCGCCGTTCTGCGGCAGGCACACCACCCGCACCCCCGCGGTGGCCAGCACCGTCGCCGCGCCGCGGGCCAGCGACCCGCACGGGCCGAGCGTCACGCGCGGCTGCAGCGGAGCCAACGCGCCGACCAGGCGGGCGAGTTGGGCCGGATCGGCGGCGGTGGTGTGGAGGTCCACCGGGCAGTCCGCCTCGCGGGCGGCCTCCAGCAGCACCTGGACGTACCCGGCCGGGTCCGGGTCCAGCTCCGGGCAGCCGCCGGCCGCGGTGGCGCCCAGCTTGAGCGCGTCGCGCAGCTGCGCCCGGCCGTCCGCCCCGGCCCGGCCGGTCAGCAGCCGGGGCATCGCCACCGCCTGGAGCTCGGCCAGCCCGCGCAGCGCCTGCCGGGCGGTGAGCACCGCCTCCAGCCGGCCCAGCCCGTGCACGTCGCCGATCCGGACGTGGGTGCGCTGGGCGGTGGCGCCGTAGCCGAGCGAGGTGAGCGCGGCCTCGGTGATCCGCCGGGTGAGGTCGGCGGGCGTCTCGGGCGGCGGGGTGGGCAGTGCGGCGGAGAAGGCGACGTCGTAGTGGGCGTGCGCCTCGACGGGGGCGGGCAGCAGCAGGTAGCCCTTGAGGTCGATCTTGGCGCCGGTGGTGACGGTGGGCGTGCCCGGCATGGCGGGCAGCGGGCCGAGGCTGCCCACGGTGCCGACGGCCTGGATCCGGTCGCCGCTGATCCGGACGTCCACCACCCGCCCGTCGGCCAGCCGGGCGCCGGTGAGCAGGAGGACCGGGCCGTGCCCGAGCGGGTTGGCCGCCGGGCCGGGCCCCTGGTGCGGCCCGTCGGCGGCTGCGCTGTCCATCGCCGGCTCCTTCTCGCGCTGGGGCCCGTCGGGTGGCAGGCCGTCCCGATCAATGAGGGTCGAGCCTATGGGGCCGGGGGGCGGGGCGCCGGGAGGCGGGCATTAGTCGTATCGGGTCGGGCCGCGCGGCTCGCAGGCCGCTCGAACGCGGTGCCTTGGATCGCTCGTCCGTGCACCGCGCCCACCTGCGGTCTTCGCGGCCGGATACGGATTTCACCTCTGGGCGCGGAACGTGTAATCTCTTCCTCGTTCGCCCCTATAGCTCAGTCGGTAGAGCGTCTCCATGGTAAGGAGAAGGTCTGCGGTTCGATTCCGCATGGGGGCTCTGGTGAAAAGCAGTCAGCTCCGGCTGTGCTGCGGATCACTGTGGCGGTGTAGCTCAGTTGGTAGAGCAAGCGGCTCATAATCGCTGTGTCACCGGTTCAAGTCCGGTCACCGCTACCCCGCGTAGTCGGTCGGGAGATCGCACTCCCGGTCGGCTACTCTTGTTGTGTTCTTATTCGTTGTCCAAGGAAGGCACTCCCGTGGCTGCCACCGATGTCCGCCCGAAGATCACGCTGGCCTGCGTGGAGTGCAAGGAGCGGAACTACATCACCAAGAAGAACCGGCGTAACGACCCGGACCGTCTTGAGATGAAGAAGCACTGCCCCCGCTGCAACTCGCACACCGCGCACCGCGAGACCCGCTGACCCTCCCGTAGGGCATCGGGCCTGTGTGAATCCAGGTCTCATACTCCGGGCCGCATCCCTCACTGGGTTGCGGCCCGGAGTTTTTTTCGTACCCACCGCTTCGTATCCACCGCGTCCTCGAGGAGTTGCCGCCATGGCGCTCGATCCCTCCTTCATCGGGCGGACCTATCCGCCGACCGAGCCCTACGAGGTCGGTCGCGAGAAGATCCGTGAGTTCGCCGTCGCCGTCGGTGACCACAACCCGGCCTACACCGACCCCGAGGCGGCCAAGGCGCTCGGCCACCCCGACGTGATCGCCCCGCCGACGTTCCCCTTCCTGATCACCTACCGGGCCGCGGCCCAGGTGGTCGAGGACCCGGAGCTGGGCCTGGACTTCACCCGGGTGGTCCACGGCGACCAGAAGTTCGCCTACACCCGCCCGGTGCGGGCCGGCGACCGGCTGTCGGTCGACGTGACCATCGACAACATCAAGTCGCTGGCGGGCAACGACGTGCTCACCGTCCGCGGCGAGGTGACGGACGCGACCGGCGAGCACGTGGTGACGTCGGTCATGACCCTGGTGGCCCGGGCCGCCGACGAGGCGGGGGAGTGAGCCCGATGGCGATCAGCTACGACGAGGTCGAGGTCGGCACCGAGCTGCCGGCGCAGTCCTTCCCCGTGACGCGCGACACCCTGGTGCGCTACGCGGGCGCCTCCGGCGACTTCAACCCGATCCACTGGAACGAGAAGTTCGCGCTGGAGGTCGGCCTGCCCGACGTCATCGCCCACGGCATGTTCACCATGGCCGAGGCGATCCGGGTGGTCACCGACTGGGTCGGCGACCCGGCGGCCGTGGTCGAGTACGGCGTCCGCTTCACCCGCCCGGTCCCCGTCCCGAACGACGGCGTCGGCTCGGTGATCGAGGTCTCCGGCAAGGTCGCCAAGCTCCTCGACGACCGCAGGGTCCAGGTCGACCTCGTCGCCACCTTCGGCGGCCAGAAGGTCCTCGGCATGTCCCGGGCCGTCGTCCGCCTCGGCTAGGACCCGTACCGGGTGGAAGGGGTGCCGGGCGGTGCTCCTTCCACCCGTACGCTGGGGGGCGTGCTGGTAGAAAACGACGCCCCCCTTGCCCCGCTGACCACGCTCCGGCTCGGCGGGCCGGCCCGCAGGCTGGTCACCGCGCACACCGACGACGAGGTCGTCGCCGCCGTCCGCGAGGCCGACGCGGCGGGCGAGCCGCTGCTGGTGATCGGCGGCGGCTCGAACCTGGTGATCGGCGACGCCGGCTTCCCCGGCACGGTGCTGCGGATCACCACCACCGGCTTCGCGCTGGACGGGACGGTCCTGGAGCTGGCGGCCGGCGAGGTCTGGTCGGCGGCGGTCGAGCGGACCGTCCTCGACCACGGCCTGGCGGGCATCGAGTTCCTGGCCGGCATCCCCGGCTCGGCCGGTGCCACGCCGGTGCAGAACGTCGGCGCGTACGGCCAGGAGGTCGCGCAGACGATCACCGAGGTCGTCGCGTACGACCGCACCGCCGACGAGGTCGTCACGCTGGCGAACGACGCGTGCGGGTTCTCCTACCGGCACAGCCGCTTCAAGGCGGAGCCGGACCGCTACGTCGTGCTGCGGGTGCGCTTCGCCCTCGCGGACCACGACGGCCTCTCCAGCCCGGTGAAGTACGCCGAGGTGGCGAAGCACTTCGGCGTCGAGCAGGGCGAGCGGGTGCCGCTGGAGAAGGCCCACGACGCGGTGCTCGGGCTGCGCGCCGGCAAGGGCATGGTCCTGGACCCGGCGGACCACGACACCTGGTCGGCCGGCTCCTTCTTCACCAACCCGGTGCTCACGGCCGCGCAGTACGAGTCCTTCCGCACCCGCCCGGGCACCGGGAACGCCCCCGCCTACCCGGCGCCGGAGGGCTGCACCAAGACCTCGGCCGCGTGGCTGATCGACAAGGCCGGCTTCGGCAAGGGCTACGGCAGCGGTCCGGCCACGCTCTCCACCAAGCACACCCTGGCCCTGACCAACCGCGGCTCCGCCACCGCCGAGGACCTGCTCGCACTCGCCCGGGAGATCCGGGACGGCGTGCGGGCGGCCTTCGGGGTGGAGCTCGTCAACGAGCCGGTGATGGTGGGCGTGCGGCTCTAGGACCCGTCCACGGGGCCGTGCCCGTCGGCCAGCCAGGCGTCGATGTCCGCCAGGAGCTCCTTGCGGACGGCCTCCGGCGCGCACGAGCCGCGGACGGACTGGCGGGCCAGCTCGGCGAGTTCGGCGTCGGTGAAGCCCAGCACGTCGCGGGCCAGGTCGTACTGGGCGGCCAGCCGGCTGCCGAACAGCAGCGGGTCGTCCGCGCCGAGCGCGAGCGGCACCCCGGCGTCGAACAGCTTGCGCAGCGGGACCTCGTCCGGGTGCTCGTAGACGCCCAGCGAGACGTTGGACGACGGGCAGACCTCGCAGGTGACCTGCCGGGCGGCCAGCCGCTCCATCAGCCGCGGGTCCTCGGCGGCCCGGACGCCGTGGCCGATCCGGCCCGCGCCCAGGTCGTCCAGGCAGTCCCGGACGGACTCCGGGCCGGCCAGCTCGCCGCCGTGCGGGGCGGCCAGCAGCCCGCCCCGGCGGGCGATCGCGAAGGCCCGGTCGAAGTCCCGGGCCAGGCCGCGGCGCTCGTCGTTGGAGAGGCCGAAGCCGACCACACCGTGGTCGGCGTAGCGGACGGCGAGCCGGGCCAGGGTCCGGGCGTCCATGGGGGACTTCATCCGGTTCGCCGCGACCAGCACCCGGATGCCCACGCCGGTGGCCGCGGCGGCCTGCTCGACGGCGTCGAGGATGAGTTCCAGCGCGGGGATCAGCCCGCCCAGCCGGGGGGCGTACGAGGTCGGGTCGACCTGGATCTCCAGCCAGCGGGAGCCGTCCCGCCGCTCGTCCTGCGCGGTCTCCAGGACCAGCCGGCGGATGTCGGCCTCGTCCCGGAGCACCGAGCGCGCGGTGTCGTAGAGGCGCTGGAAGCGGAACCAGCCGCGTTCGTCGGTCGCCCGCAGCCTGGGCGGCTCGCCGGAGCTGAGCGCCTCCGGCAGCCGGACGCCGTGTTTGTCGGCCAGTTCCAGCAGGGTGGCCGGACGCATCGAGCCGGTGAAGTGCAGGTGCAGGTGGGCCTTCGGGAGGCCCCTGACGTCTCGCGGATTCAACAGGCGTTCCATTTGCCGATCCTGCCCTATCGGGCCCCCGAACGGGAACCGCCCTCCCTTCATCCCCCGATGGGGTGAAAGGAGGGCGGTCCGCCGGTGAACCCGGCGCGTCGGGTCGACGACGGCCGTCGGCCGGGCGTCGGCCGGTCGTCAGTCGCGGGCCTCGCCGAGCAGCTGCTGGATCCGGCCGATGCCCTCGACCAGGTCGGCGTCGCCGAGCGCGTAGGAGAAGCGCAGGTAGCCGGGGGTGCCGAAGGCCTCGCCCGGGACGGCGGCGACCTCGACCTCGTCCAGGATCAGGCTCGCCAGCTCGCCGGAGGTCTGCGGGCGCTTGCCGCGGATCTCCTTGCCGAGCAGGCCCTTGACGGACGGGTAGGCGTAGAACGCGCCCTCGGGCTCGGGGCAGACGACGCCCTCGATCTCGTTGAGCATCTTCACGATGGTCTTGCGCCGGCGGTCGAACGCGGTGCGCATCTCGTGCACGGCCGAGAGGTCGCCGCTGACGGCGGCGATCGCGGCGCGCTGGGCGACGTTGGAGACGTTCGAGGTGGCGTGCGACTGCAGGTTGGTCGCGGCCTTGATGACGTCCTTCGGGCCGATCACCCAGCCCACCCGCCAGCCGGTCATCGCGTAGGTCTTGGCGACGCCGTTGACGACGATGCACTTGTCGGCCAGGCCGGGCAGCAGGGCCGGCAGCGAGGTGAAGGCCGCGTCGCCGTAGACGAGGTGCTCGTAGATCTCGTCGGTGAGCACCCACAGGCCGTGCTCCAGCGCCCAGCGGCCGATCTCCTCGGCCTCGGCCCGGGTGTACACCGCGCCGGTCGGGTTGGACGGCGAGACGAAGAGCACCACCTTGGTGTTCTCGGTGCGGGCGGCCTCCAGCTGCTCGACCGAGACCTTGTAGCCCGTGGTCTCGTCGGCGATCACCTCGACCGGGACACCGCCGGCCAGCTGGATCGACTCCGGGTAGGTGGTCCAGTACGGGGCCGGGACGATGACCTCGTCGCCCGGGTCCAGGATCGCCGCGAACGCCTCGTAGATCGCCTGCTTGCCGCCGTTGGTCACGAGCACCTGCGAGGCGTCCACCGCGTAGCCCGAGTCGCGCAGGGTCTTGGCGACGATCGCTTCCTTCAGCTCGGGCAGGCCGCCGGCCGGGGTGTAGCGGTGGTTCTTCGGGTCGCGGCAGGCCTCGACGGCCGCCTCGACGATGTAGTCCGGGGTGGGGAAGTCGGGCTCGCCGGCGCCGAAGCCGATCACCGGGCGGCCGGCCGCCTTGAGGGCCTTGGCCTTGGCGTCCACGGCGAGGGTCGCGGACTCGGCGATCGCGCCGATCCGGGCGGAGACCCGGCGGTCGGCGGGGCGGATGGAGGGGTCGGGCTGCGGGGTGGAAGCGCTCATGCCTGCATCGTCGCAGAACCGGGACGGACCGGGCAGCGCGGTTTCACCATCCGTACGGGCCCGTCCGAATCGCGGCCGCGGATGATCGGACGGTGATCATGCGGGCATGCCGGACATAAGCCGGGCGACCGGTGCTCCGGCGAGAAGAGGTTCGACCAAACAGCCCCGGACCACGTACACTCACTGCTCGACGGCCACCGAAAACAACCGGAGCTTTCACCGCATGTGCAGACAGCGGCGGGAGATGCGGTAGGTTGGTCGCTACCGGAGCCGCGAGGCACCGTAGGGCAATAGCTCAATTGGTAGAGCACCGGTCTCCAAAACCGGCGGTTGGGGGTTCAAGTCCCTCTTGCCCTGCTGCTTGACCCGTATTCAGCCCGTTCGCTCCACAGAGCGAGCGGGCTTGATGCGGAGAGGGCACCGATCAGCACCGCTTTAGCCGGCTAGCACGTGCCCGACCGGGTGCGCAGGTGATGCTCGGCAGGACCCGGATTCAGGTGAGGACGAGTGACGGAGACCACGGGCTCCACCGCAACGCCTGAGAGCGGCAACCCCGAGGGTGCCGACGGCGCTGCCGAGAACGCGCCCGCCGAGGGCGAGGAGAAGGCGCTCTCGCGCCGCGACCGCAAGCGCGCCAAGCGTTCGGGCGACAAGTCCGGCAAGCGGGCCAAGAAGGGCCTGTTCGCCCGGATCGGCCTGTTCTACCGCCAGATCATCGCCGAGCTGCGCAAGGTCGTCTGGCCCACCCGCGGCGAGCTCACCAGCTACACCACCGTCGTGGTCACCTTCGTCGTGGTCATGATGGCCCTGGTGGCCGGTCTGGACTACGGCTTCTCCAAGCTCAGCCTGCTGGTCTTCGGCTGACCGAGCCGACCGCCTTCGAAAAGCTTCCCGACCCGGGCCGATACTTCGGCCCGGGTCGAGCTGTCTGCGCCGCACGTACACGGCCGCTACCGTTGACTCGGTACTGTTGAAGTCTCCGGACATCCACCTGGCGCCCGCGCGAGCGGGGCGCGCGGGCGGCCGTAGCGGAGCGCGCCACCTTCACCATCTCCAGGAAAGAAGCAGCCACCGTGTCTGAGTCCCCCCTGTACGACGCCGACGAGACCGTCCGCGAGGCGGATGTCGCCGCCGAGCTGGACGCGGCCGAGCAGGCTGACGACGCAGCGTCCGCCGAGCAGATCGTGGACGCCGTGGACGGCGACGAGGACGAGGTCGAGGCGTTCGACGAGGCCGAGGCCGGCGAGCCCGCCGAGGAGGCCGCGCTGCACGTGGAGACCGTCGAGGAGCCCGCCGCCGAGGTCGAGGAGGCCGAGGAGGCCGTCGAGGTCGACCCGGTCGCCAAGTTCCGCGAGGACCTGCGCTTCATGCCCGGCGAGTGGTACGTGATCCACACCTACGCCGGCTACGAGAACCGGGTGAAGCAGAACCTGGAGCAGCGCGCCGTCTCGCTGAACGTCGAGGAGTACATCTTCCAGGCCGAGGTGCCGCAGGAGGAGGTCGTCCAGATCAAGAACGGCGACCGCAAGACCATCCGCCAGAACAAGCTCCCCGGCTACGTCCTGGTGCGCATGGACCTCACCCCCGAGTCCTGGGGCGTCGTGCGCAACACCCCCGGTGTCACCGGCTTCGTGGGCAACGCCTACGACCCGTACCCGCTGACCCTGGACGAGGTCGTCAAGATGCTCGCCCCGGACGTCGAGCGCCAGGCGGCCAAGGAGGCCGGCAAGCCCTCGCCGGTCAAGCCCAGCGAGATCCAGGTCCTGGACTTCGAGGTCGGCGACTCGGTCACCGTCACCGACGGCCCGTTCGCGACCCTCCAGGCGACCATCAACGAGATCAACCCCGACTCGAAGAAGGTCAAGGGCCTGGTCGAGATCTTCGGCCGGGAGACCCCGGTCGAGCTGTCCTTCGACCAGATCCAGAAGAACTAGTCGTACGGTCTTGGGGGTGGGGGGGGGGGGGGCCGGCCCCCCCCCCCACCCCGGTTTTGGGACCGGCCGGGCCG
>NZ_JBHWGD010000016.1:81810-98475 GCF_042733235.1 Kitasatospora sp. NPDC059722 | reverse complement strand
TGTTGGTTTTTTTTGGGGGGCGGCACCCCCGGGTGTTTTCTCAAAACCACAAACAAACAAAACATTTGTGTGTGGGTTGGGGTGTGGGGGGGGGGGCCCCCCCCCCCCGCCCCGAATCCGTTTTGGTCCAGCGGCGCGGACGCGTTAGCCTGGTTCGATGTGTGTGCTGGCGACCGGGTGTCGCCCCGGTTCCGCACGCACCAGCAATCACCTCTCGGAAGGACCCGGAGAGACATGCCTCCCAAGAAGAAGAAGGTCACGGGGCTTATCAAGCTCCAGATCAACGCCGGCGCGGCCAACCCGGCTCCGCCGGTCGGCCCCGCGCTGGGCCAGCACGGCGTCAACATCATGGAGTTCTGCAAGGCCTACAACGCTGCGACCGAGTCGCAGCGCGGCATGATCGTGCCGGTGGAGATCACGGTCTACGACGACCGTTCCTTCACCTTCATCACGAAGACGCCGCCGGCCGCGCGCCTCATCCTGAAGGCCGCCGGTATCGACAAGGGCTCCAGCGAGCCGCACAAGACCAAGGTCGCCAAGCTCACCAGCGCCCAGGTCCGCGAGATCGCCACGACCAAGATGCCCGACCTCAACGCCAACGACCTGGACGCGGCGGAGAAGATCATCGCCGGCACCGCCCGGTCGATGGGCATCACCGTCGAGGGCTGACCAGCCCCGTCCCGTCAGGGACAAACCGGCTCAGCCGTCCCTGTGGTAGGGCCTGCGCAGGTCCGTCGAATACCACAACTCCAATCACCATTCAGGAGCAGCAGTGAAGCGCAGCAAGGCTCTGAAGGCCGCGGACGCTCAGGTCGACCGCGAGCGCCTTTACGCCCCCCTCGAGGCCGTCCGCCTCGCCAAGGCGACCAGCACCACCAAGTTCGACGGCACCGTCGAGGTCGCCATGCGTCTGGGCGTCGACCCGCGCAAGGCCGACCAGATGGTCCGCAGCACCGTGATCCTCCCGCACGGCACCGGTAAGACCGCTCGGGTCCTGGTCTTCGCGACCGGCGAGCGTGCCGAGGCCGCGCGTGCTGCGGGCGCCGACATCGTCGGCTCCGACGAGCTCATCGACGAGGTCGCCAAGGGCCGCCTCGACTTCGACGCCGTCGTCGCCACCCCGGACCTCATGGGCAAGGTCGGCCGCCTGGGCCGCGTGCTCGGTCCCCGTGGCCTGATGCCGAACCCGAAGACCGGCACCGTGACCCCGGACGTCGCCAAGGCCGTCAACGAGATCAAGGGCGGCAAGATCGAGTTCCGCGTCGACAAGCACTCGAACCTGCACTTCATCATCGGTAAGGCCTCCTTCACCGACGAGCAGCTGGTCGAGAACTACGCCGCCGCGCTGGACGAGGTGCTCCGCGCCAAGCCGTCCGCCGCCAAGGGCCGCTACATCAAGAAGACCGCGTTCTCGACCACCATGGGCCCCGGCATCCAGGTGGACCCGAACCGCACCCGCAACCTCCTCGTCGAGGAAGACCCGGCCGCGGTCTGAGCCACAGCGCTCCAGAGCAGTCCGTCACGGCGGGCCCGTACTCCCCTCGCGGGGAGTGCGGGCCCGCCGTCGTTGCGTTGTCGGGCGCGTCGTACGCTCGGCCGGTCGGATCATGTGACCGACTCGTGTCGACCGCCGGAGTGTGCCGTGCTGCCGTCCGCCCACCGCCTCGCCGCCCTCGGGGCCGTCCTGCTCCTGCTCGGTGGCACCACCGGGTGCAGCCTGCTGGCCGTCCCGGACGCCCGTACCCCGGGCAACGTCGCGGCGGCGGTCCCGCCCAGGCAGGTGGTGCTCGCGGCGGCCCAGGCGCTCGACGACGCCGGCGGGGCCCGGATCGACGTCGTGACCGAGGGCCCGGCCGGGCGCCGCACCGCGAGCGGCACGCTGGTCTGGGGCGACCGGGACGAGACCGACCTGAGCGTCACCGACGAGCTGGGCACCGGGCGGCTGACCGGCCGCGACGGCGAGTTCGACCTCGTCTACCAGGGCGGCGCGGCCAAGCACGCGGACCGTACGGGCGCCGAGTCGCTGGACCCGCGCGCGGGCGCCTCGCCCGGCGGGTACGCGGGCGGCTGGACGACCTGGCTGATCAGCACTCCGGGCAGCACGGCGTACACGATGGTCCAGGCCGGGGCGCTCGGTTCGCTCGGCGCCGAGCAGCTGGCCGGGACGACGGTCGCGCACTACCAGGGCGCGGCGCCGGTGGCCGACTACTTCGGCGCGGACAAGGACTTCTCGGCCGAGCGGCTCGCCGGGGTGCTCGCCTACTACCGCGGGCTCGGGGTCACCACGATCGGGTTCGACGTGTGGGTGGGGCCGGGCAACCGGCTGCTGCGGTTGCGCGAGACGGCCAGGGGGAGCGGTGGAACCGTGGTGACCACGACGGACGTCTCCGCCCCCGGGGAGGGAGAGGGAACGCCCGCCCCGACGGGCTGACGGGCGCGCGGACATCCCCGCGTGCCGGTTCTGGCGATCCGTTAGAGTCCGCCTGAGCGAGGGCCGAAAATCGGCTCTTCAGCGGATCGTTTCGGATCTTACGGGGGGACTCCCATGCGTGCTGTGCGTCTCGCTTCGGCCGTTGTCACGGCCGCCGTGCTGGTGGGGGGCGTGACCGCCTGCGGCAGCAGTGCCAAGAGCGCGGCCGACACCAAGGGCGGTGACACCAAGGCCGCGGGCGACGCCGTCGCCGGGGCCCTGGGCGGGGACCCGAAGGCCGCGCTGGCCGCCTCCGCGCTGGTGATGCAGAAGGCCGGCAACGGCAAGGTCACCATGGTCGCCCCGGACGGCTCCGCCCACACCGGCGGCAGCGGCGACGCCGACTGGAAGGACCCGGGCAAGACGTCCGTGGACCTCACCGGTGAGATGGACACCAAGAAGCTGCGCATCCGGGTGGTCGGGACCGACGTCTACCTCGGCGGCGGGGACGCCGAGGCCGCGGCGCTCGGCGGCAAGCACTGGGTGAAGATGCCCGCCGGCAACGAGATGGGCGACGGCCTCCTGCTGATGACCCAGATGCTCAACCCGGTCGTCCAGCTGACCCTGGCCGCGGCGAACAAGCCGACCAAGGTCGGCCAGGAGGCCGTCGAGGGCACCCAGGCCACCCACATCCGCTCGGTGGAGGACACCTCCACCATGGTGGCCGGCATGACCGGGCTCAGCCCGGAGCAGCGCCAGGCCGTCCAGAAGTCGCTGGAGCAGGACGGCAAGACCATCACCGTCGACCTCTGGCTCGACGCCAAGCAGCAGCTGGTGCAGCTCCAGGAGTTCGGCGACAAGAACGGCGAGCACGACGCCGTCACCGTCAAGTACACGGGTCTCGGCAGCGCGGCGAAGATCGCGGCGCCCGCCGCGGCGGACCTCGGCAACCCGGCCGACATCCTCAAGCTGCTCGGCTGAGCCGCCCGACCACCGCACGGGGAGCCCATCGGGCTCCCCGCTCGGCAAGCTCCTGACGCCCCTCACCGGCGGCCGGTCGGCCCCGTACCGCTCGACCCGGGACGCGATGTACCTGCGCCTCGGCGGTCAGGCCGTCGGTGCCGTGGGAGGGCGGCACCGGTTGCACTACGACAAGGCGGTCATGGCGAAGGTCTCCGGGGGGGCGACCAGCTCCAGAACGCCGACCCGGCGCCACCAAGAACGGCGCGTTCAGGGTCACCGTCACATACTCGGACTACGGCACCCCGGTGACCGCCCCCGCTCCGGACCGCGCCGACACGGTGGAGCCGTCCGAGCCGGCGGCGCTGGACAAGGGGGCGCCGCGGGCTGACCCGGGCCCGGGTGGCATGGTGGCCGGAACAGCGAGGCCGCCGCGGCGGCGACCGCGGCGGAAGGGCGACCGGGGCGAAAGGGGACAGCGATGGCGGGACGGCGGCGGCTGACGGCCGTGGCGGTCGTCGTGCTGCTGGCGAGCGGGCTGAGCGCGTGCGGCGGTGGCGGCGACGCCGGGCCGACGCCCACCGGCAGCCCGACCCCGACCAGCGCCTCCCCGACGGGGCCGGCCAAGCCGACCGACCGCTCGCCGCACGGCGTCCTGCTCTCCGCCGAGCTGGCCATGCAGACCGCCCGCCGGGCCAAGGTCAGCTACCGGCTGGGGGCCGACGCCGGCGCCGGGCCGCTGTTCTGGCAGCCCAAGACGGCGCTGCAGATCAAGCGGTCCACCCCGGCCGACGCCGAGCAGCTGATCGTCGTGGACACCGTCGCCTACCAAGGCGGCGACGCGGCCACCGCGGCCCGTCAGGGCGGCAAGCACTGGGAGCGCTTCTCCACGCCGCCGGGCCCGGACGGCCACAAGGAGGTCCCGTACGCGGGGCTGATCGACCTGCTGAACCCGGTCGAGGCGCTGACCGCCGCGACCGCGGACGGCGTGGAGCCGCGGTTCGTCGCCGAGGAGAAGTTCGAGGACTCGACCGTCGAGCACTACCAGGTGACGACGACCGCGGAGAAGTACGCGGCCGCCCAGACCCAGCTGAGCCAGTCCCGCCGGGACGGGCTGCGGGCGGCGCTCGCCCCCGGCGGCTCGCTCTCGCTGACCCTGGACCTGTGGCTGAACGACAAGGACCAGCTGGTCAAGCTCCAGCGCACCGGTACCGGGGACTCCGGCCGGGCGGACGACTCGGTGCTCTACACCGACCTCGCCGGCGCCCTGCTCTCCGTCCAGGCCCCTGCCGAGACCGACACCGTGGACACCGGGACGCGCACCGTGTCCCCGCTGGCCCGCTGAGCTCCCGGCGTCCCGGGGGCGATTTGCCCCGGACGGCGGAGTCCGGTTACTGTTGCCGAAGCCAAAGACCGCTGGTTGTCGCCACGCTCTCGTCAGGGAGCCGGTGACCGAAGGATCTGCGCCCCGTGCGCAGGCAGCCCGCGCAGGTGTGTCTGGAGCTTCGACTTCCGGGTCCGCGTTCGCGCGAATGCCCGTCGAGGTCGCTACGAGCCCCGTGCGCCTGCGCACCGGGGCTCATTGCATTTTCCGCAAGAGCTTTCCTTCCGTCCGGTCGGTTCGAGGTGTGAATGGTCGACTTTCGCGGTCGGCCGGACTTCGACATCACGGAAGGAGGCGTAAGCCTATGGCCAGGCCCGACAAGGCTGCCGCCGTCGCCGAGATCACGGACAAGTTCCGTGGCTCCTCCGCGGCGCTGCTGACCGAGTACCGCGGTCTCTCGGTGAAGCAGGTCAAGACCCTGCGTCGCTCGCTCGGCGACAACGCCGAGTACGCCGTGGTGAAGAACACGCTGACCAAGATCGCGGCCAATGAGGCCGGGATCTCCGAGCTGGACGACCTGTTCAACGGTCCGACGGCTGTCGCCTTCGTCACCGGTGACCCGGTGGAGTCGGCGAAGGCTCTGCGTGACTTCGCCAAGGAGAACCCCGCTCTCATCATCAAGGGCGGTGTCCTTGACGGTAAGGCGCTGTCCGCCGATGAGATCAAGAAGCTCGCGGACCTCGAGTCCCGCGAGGTGCTGCTCGCCAAGCTGGCGGGTGCCCTGAAGGCCAAGCAGTCCCAGGCTGCCGCGCTCTTCCAGGCCCTGCCGTCGAAGCTCGTCCGCACTGTGGACGCGCTGCGCGACAAGGTCGAGCAGGGCGGTGCCGGTACGCCGGCTCCCGCCGCCGAGGACGCCGCCGCCGAGTAATTCGGCAGGCTCACGCCTCGCTGCGGGCCCGTGCCCGCCCAACCCGTACATACGGCACCACCTGCCGATTTAGTGGAAGGACGCCATCATGGCGAAGCTGTCCCAGGACGAGCTGCTCGCGCAGTTCGAGGAGCTCACCCTCATCGAGCTCGCTGCCTTCGTGAAGGCCTTCGAGGAGAAGTTCGACGTCACCGCCGCCGCCCCGGTCGCCGTTGCCGCCGCCGGTGGCCCGGCCGCCGTTGAGGCCGTCGAGGAGCAGGACGAGTTCGACGTCATCCTCGATGGTGCCGGCGACAAGAAGATCCAGGTCATCAAGGAGGTGCGCACCCTGACCTCCCTCGGCCTGAAGGAGGCCAAGGACCTCGTTGACACCGCTGGTGCCAAGGTCCTGGAGAAGGTTGCCAAGGACGTTGCCGAGAAGGCCAAGGCCGCCCTCGAGGGTGCCGGCGCCAAGGTCACCGTCAAGTGATCTCGGGCCCCCTCTGAGGGGGCTCCGGGCCGGGCCGGTCACCCTTGCGGGTGGTCGGCCCGGCCTTTTCGCGTTCCCGGCCGCAGGTCGGGACCACCGGTGTGGCCCATCGCTCACTCGGCACTGTCGGTGCCGGGGGGTATGGTGATCACCGTCATCGGGAGTAGCCCCCACCACGGCTTCTGTAACGCCGGAGGGGTTCCGATCGATGGACAGGGCGAGGTCCGCGCCGGAGGCGGGGCCCTTGACGAACCTGGCGCGGCGCGCGATTCTCAAGGCGCGAGTCCCCCGGTTGGTTTGCGGCTGGATGCATAACCAGCGGCTCCGGCGGGAAGTGACTCCACGTGAGTTGAGCGGCCCGGCTCGGTCCGGGCCGGTGCAGTGCCCAGAGCAGTACCGGCGAGCGCCCGCGCCCGCCGGCTACCGGGAGGAGTCTCCGATTCGGTTTCCGAATCAGAGCTGGACAGCAGTGTGCCCTTTGGCTACACTGTCCCTTTGCGCTGCCTGTTAGCTGCTCCGTGACTCGTCGCCCGGAGTTTGCGTTGCCCTGAAGGGGTCTGGCACCACCTCCGCAAAGCGGCTCTGACCTGGGACTTCGGTCCCGGCGGAGGCCAGTGGCGAGGGAGGCGGGACCAAGCCCATGCAGGCCCGGCTGGTACGCGCGTAGTGAGCTCCGAGCCCTCGGAAGGACCCCCCTCTTGGCCGCGCCGCGCAACGCCTCGAACAATTCCGCCGCATCCACCGCCCCGCTCCGCGTCTCCTTCGCGAAGATCAAGGAGCCCCTCGAGGTCCCCAACCTCCTGGCCCTGCAGACCGAGAGCTTTGACTGGCTGCTCGGCAACGCGGCCTGGAAGTCCCGGGTCGAGGCGGCGCTGGAGAACGGTCAGGACGTCCCCACCAAGTCCGGTCTGGAGGAGATCTTCGAGGAGATCTCCCCGATCGAGGACTTCAGCGGGTCGATGTCCCTGACCTTCCGCGACCACCGTTTCGAGCCGCCGAAGAACTCGATTGACGAGTGCAAGGACCGTGACTTCACGTACGCGGCCCCGCTCTTCGTCACGGCCGAGTTCACCAACAACGAGACCGGTGAGATCAAGTCTCAGACGGTCTTCATGGGCGACTTCCCGCTCATGACCCACAAGGGCACGTTCGTGATCAACGGCACCGAGCGTGTCGTCGTGTCGCAGCTGGTCCGTTCCCCGGGTGTGTACTTCGACTCCACCCTGGACAAGGTCTCCGACAAGGACATCTACTCCTGCAAGGTCATCCCCTCGCGTGGTGCCTGGCTGGAGATGGAGATCGACAAGCGCGACATGGTCGGCGTCCGCATCGACCGCAAGCGCAAGCAGTCCGTCACCGTGCTGCTGAAGGCGCTCGGCTGGACCAACGAGATGATTCTCGAGGAGTTCGGCGAGTACGAGTCCATGCGCAACACCCTGGAGAAGGACCACACCCAGGGCCAGGACGACGCGCTGCTGGACATCTACCGCAAGCTGCGTCCGGGCGAGCCGCCGACGCGCGAGGCCGCGCAGACGCTTCTGGAGAACCTGTACTTCAACCCGAAGCGCTACGACCTCGCGAAGGTCGGCCGCTACAAGGTGAACCGGAAGCTGGGCAACGCCGAGTCGCTGGACTCCGGCGTGCTCACCGAGCCCGACATCATCGGTGCGATCAAGTACCTGGTGAAGCTGCACGCCGGTGAGACCGAGTGGAACGACGAGACCGGCCGCGACATCGTGGTCGAGGTCGACGACATCGACCACTTCGGCAACCGCCGCCTGCGCAACGTCGGCGAGCTCATCCAGAACCAGGTCCGTACGGGTCTCGCCCGTATGGAGCGCGTCGTGCGCGAGCGCATGACCACCCAGGACGTCGAGGCGATCACGCCGCAGACCCTGATCAACATCCGGCCGGTCGTCGCCTCCATCAAGGAGTTCTTCGGCACCAGCCAGCTGTCGCAGTTCATGGACCAGACGAACCCGCTGTCGGGCCTGACCCACAAGCGCCGTCTGTCCGCCCTCGGTCCCGGTGGTCTCTCCCGTGAGCGCGCCGGCTTCGAGGTCCGTGACGTGCACCCCTCGCACTACGGGCGCATGTGTCCGATCGAGACCCCCGAAGGCCCGAACATCGGTCTGATCGGGTCGCTCGCCTCGTACGGCCGGGTCAACGCGTTCGGCTTCATCGAGACCCCGTACCGCAAGGTCGTCGACGGTGTCGTCACCGAGCAGGTGGACTACCTCACCGCCGACGAGGAGGACCGCTACGTCATCGCCCAGGCGAACGCCCCGCTGACCGCGGACCTGCACTTCGCCGAGCCTCGCGTCCTGGTCCGCCGCCGTGGCGGCGAGATCGACTACATCCCGGGCTCCGAGATCGACTACATGGACGTCTCGCCGCGCCAGATGGTGTCGGTCGCGACCGCCATGATCCCGTTCCTCGAGCACGACGACGCCAACCGCGCGCTCATGGGCTCGAACATGATGCGCCAGGCGGTGCCGCTGCTGAAGAGCGAGGCCCCGCTGGTCGGCACCGGCATGGAGTACCGCTGCGCCGTCGACGCCGCCGACGTCATCACCGCCGAGAAGGCCGGTGTCGTCCAGGAGGTCTCGGCCGACTACGTCACCGTGGCGAACGACGACGGCACCTACACCACGTACCGCGCCGCCAAGTTCACCCGCTCGAACCAGGGCACCGCCTTCAACCAGAAGGTGCTCGTGGACGAGGGCGCCCGGGTCGAGACCGGCCAGGTCCTGGCCGACGGCCCGTGCACCGACGAGGGCGAGATGGCCCTCGGCAAGAACCTGCTCGTGGCGTTCATGTCGTGGGAGGGTCACAACTACGAGGACGCGATCATCCTGTCGCAGCGCCTCGTGCAGGACGACGTCCTCTCCTCGATCCACATCGAGGAGCACGAGGTCGACGCCCGTGACACCAAGCTCGGCCCCGAGGAGATCACCCGGGACATCCCGAACGTCTCCGAGGAGGTCCTCGCCGACCTCGACGAGCGCGGCATCATCCGCATCGGCGCCGACGTCGTCACCGGCGACATCCTGGTCGGCAAGGTCACCCCGAAGGGCGAGACCGAGCTGACCCCCGAGGAGCGCCTGCTCCGCGCGATCTTCGGCGAGAAGGCCCGTGAGGTCCGCGACACCTCGCTGAAGGTCCCGCACGGTGAGTCCGGCAAGGTCATCGGCGTCCGCGTCTTCGACCGCGAAGAGGGCGACGAGCTGCCCCCGGGCGTCAACCAGCTGGTCCGCGTCTACGTGGCCCAGAAGCGCAAGATCACCAACGGTGACAAGCTCGCCGGCCGTCACGGCAACAAGGGCGTCATCTCCAAGATCCTGCCGGTCGAGGACATGCCGTTCCTGGAGGACGGCACCCCGGTCGACATCATCCTCAACCCGCTGGGCGTCCCGTCCCGAATGAACCCCGGGCAGGTCCTGGAGATTCACCTCGGGTGGCTCGCCAAGCAGGGCTGGGACGTCTCCGGCCTCGCCGACGAGTGGGCCCAGCGCCTGCAGGCGATCGGCGCCGACACCGTCCAGGGCGGCACCAACCTCGCCACCCCGGTCTTCGACGGCGCCCGCGAGGACGAGATCACCGGCCTGCTGGACAACACCACGCTCACCCGTGACGGCGAGCGCCTGGTGAACTCCACCGGCAAGGCCCGCCTGTTCGACGGCCGCTCCGGCGAGCCGTTCCCGATGCCGGTCTCGGTCGGCTACATGTACATCCTCAAGCTGCACCACCTGGTCGACGACAAGCTGCACGCCCGTTCGACCGGTCCGTACTCGATGATCACCCAGCAGCCGCTCGGTGGTAAGGCGCAGTTCGGTGGTCAGCGCTTCGGTGAGATGGAGGTGTGGGCCCTCGAGGCGTACGGCGCGGCCTACGCGCTGCAGGAGCTGCTCACCATCAAGTCCGACGACGTGCTCGGCCGCGTGAAGGTCTACGAGGCCATCGTCAAGGGCGAGAACATCCCCGAGCCCGGCATTCCCGAGTCCTTCAAGGTCCTCATCAAGGAAATGCAGTCGCTCTGCCTCAACGTGGAGGTGCTGTCCTCGGACGGCCAGTCCATCGAGATGCGGGACTCCGACGAGGACGTCTTCCGCGCCGCCGAGGAGCTCGGCATCGACCTGTCCCGGCGCGAGCCGAGCAGCGTCGAAGAGGTCTGACGGAGGTTGGGCCGGCCCGCTGACCGGGCCGGCCCGCCCCCAGGCCCCCCTCAGACCACATGAACGACTCTCGACTTACGAAAGAGGGCTTGACGACCAGTGCTTGACGTCAACTTCTTCGACGAGCTCCGCATCGGCCTGGCCACCGCCGACGACATCCGCCAGTGGTCGCACGGCGAGGTCAAGAAGCCGGAGACCATCAACTACCGCACCCTGAAGCCCGAAAAGGACGGACTCTTCTGCGAGAAGATCTTCGGCCCCACCCGGGACTGGGAGTGCTACTGCGGTAAGTACAAGCGCGTCCGCTTCAAGGGCATCATCTGCGAGCGCTGCGGCGTCGAGGTGACCCGCGCCAAGGTGCGCCGCGAGCGGATGGGCCACATCGAGCTGGCCGCCCCGGTCACCCACATCTGGTACTTCAAGGGTGTGCCGTCCCGCCTCGGCTACCTGCTCGACCTGGCGCCGAAGGACCTCGAGAAGGTCATCTACTTCGCCGCCTACATGATCACCTGGGTCGACGACGAGCGCCGTCAGCGCGACCTGCCGTCGCTGGAGGCGCACGTCTCCGTCGAGCGCCAGCAGATCGAGAACCGCCGCGACGCCGACCTCGAAGGCCGCGCCAAGAAGGCCGAGACCGACCTGGCCGAGCTGGAGGCCGAGGGCGCCAAGGCCGACGTGCGCCGCAAGGTGCGCGAGAGCGCCGAGCGCGAGATGAAGCAGCTGCGCGACCGCGCGCAGCGCGAGCTCGACCGCCTCGACGAGGTGTGGGCCCGCTTCAAGAACCTCAAGGTCCAGGACCTCGAGGGCGACGAGCTGCTCTACCGCGAGCTGCGCGACCGCTTCGGCACCTACTTCTCCGGCTCGATGGGCGCGGCGGCCCTCAAGGACCGCCTGGAGACCTTCGACCTGGCGGAGGAGTCCGAGCGCCTGCGCGAGATCATCCGCACCGGCAAGGGCCAGAAGAAGACCCGTGCGCTCAAGCGCCTCAAGGTCGTCTCCGCGTTCCTGCAGACCACCAACAAGCCCAACGGCATGGTGCTGGACTGCGTCCCGGTCATCCCGCCGGACCTGCGTCCGATGGTGCAGCTGGACGGTGGCCGCTTCGCGACCTCCGACCTGAACGACCTGTACCGCCGCGTCATCAACCGCAACAACCGCCTGAAGCGCCTGCTCGACCTCGGTGCCCCCGAGATCATCGTGAACAACGAGAAGCGCATGCTCCAGGAGGCCGTCGACGCGCTGTTCGACAACGGCCGCCGCGGCCGTCCGGTCACCGGTCCGGGCAACCGCCCGCTGAAGTCCCTCAGCGACATGCTGAAGGGCAAGCAGGGTCGTTTCCGCCAGAACCTCCTCGGCAAGCGAGTCGACTACTCGGCCCGTTCGGTCATCGTCGTCGGCCCGCAGCTCAAGCTGCACCAGTGCGGTCTGCCGAAGGCCATGGCGCTGGAGCTCTTCAAGCCGTTCGTGATGAAGCGCCTGGTTGACCTGAACCACGCGCAGAACATCAAGTCGGCCAAGCGCATGGTCGAGCGCGCCCGCCCGGTCGTGTGGGACGTGCTCGAAGAGGTCATCGCCGAGCACCCGGTCCTGCTGAACCGTGCGCCCACCCTGCACCGCCTCGGCATCCAGGCCTTCGAGCCGCAGCTGGTCGAGGGCAAGGCCATCCAGATCCACCCGCTCGTCTGCACCGCGTTCAACGCGGACTTCGACGGTGACCAGATGGCCGTCCACCTGCCGCTCTCCGCGGAGGCGCAGGCCGAGGCCCGCATCCTGATGCTGTCCTCGAACAACATCCTGAAGCCGGCCGACGGTCGCCCCGTCACCATGCCGACCCAGGACATGGTGCTCGGTCTGTTCTTCCTGACCTCGGACCGCGACAACGTGAAGGGCGCCGGCCGCACCTTCTCGTCGACCGCCGAGGCGATCATGGCCTTCGACGCCCGCGAGCTGGACGTCCAGGCCCCGATCGAGCTGCGCCTCGGCGCCGGCACCGTCCCGCCGCGCGGCTGGACCGCCCCGGTGGACGAGGACGGCCAGTCGACCTGGTTCGAGGGCGAGCCCTTCCGCCTGGGCACCACCCTGGGCCGCGCGCTCTTCAACGAGCTGCTGCCCGAGGACTACCCGTTCGTCGACTACGAGGTGGGCAAGAAGCAGCTCTCCGCGATCGTCAACGACCTGGCGGAGCGCTACCCCAAGGTCGTCGTCGCGGCGACCCTGGACAACCTGAAGTCGGCCGGCTTCCACTGGTCGACCCGCTCGGGTGTCACCGTCTCGATCTCCGACGTCGTCGTCCCGCCGAACAAGCCCCAGATCCTGGAGGGCTACGAGGCGAAGGCGGAGAAGGTCCAGCGTCAGTACGAGCGCGGCCTGATCACCAACGACGAGCGCAAGCAGGAGCTCATCGGCATCTGGACCCAGGCGACCAACGAGGTCGCCGAGGCCATGAACGAGAACTTCCCGAAGACGAACCCCATCTTCATGATGGTCGACTCGGGTGCTCGTGGAAACATGATGCAGATGCGCCAGATCGCCGGTATGCGTGGTCTGGTGTCGAACGCCAAGAACGAGACCATCCCGCGACCCATCAAGGCGTCGTTCCGTGAGGGTCTCACCGTGCTGGAGTACTTCATCTCCACCCACGGTGCCCGTAAGGGTCTGGCCGACACCGCCCTCCGTACCGCCGACTCCGGCTACCTCACCCGTCGTCTGGTCGACGTCTCCCAGGACGTCATCATTCGCGAGGAGGACTGCGGCACCGAGCGCGGCCTGAAGCTGTCGATCGGCTCCGTGGGCGCCGACGGTGTGCTGCGCAAGGCCGACGACGTCGAGACCAGCGTCTACGCCCGCATGCTCGCCGAGGACATCACGGTCGACGGCAAGCTCCTCGCCACCGCCAACACCGACCTCGGTGACGTGCTGATGGCCGAGCTGATCCGCCACGGCATCGCCGAGGTCAAGGTCCGCTCGATCCTGACCTGTGAGTCCGCCGTCGGCACCTGTGCCTTCTGCTACGGCCGTTCGCTGGCCACCGGCAAGCTGGTCGACATCGGTGAGGCGGTCGGCATCATCGCCGCCCAGTCCATCGGTGAGCCCGGTACCCAGCTGACCATGCGTACCTTCCACACCGGTGGTGTGGCCGGTGACGACATCACCCAGGGTCTGCCGCGTGTCGTCGAGCTCTTCGAGGCCCGTACCCCCAAGGGTGTGGCCCCGATCTCGGAGGCCACCGGCCGGGCGCGGATCGAGGACACCGAGAAGACCCGCAAGATCGTCATCACGCCGGACGACGGCACCGACGAGATCGCGTACCCGGTGTCCAAGCGCGTGAAGCTGCTCGTCAGCGAGGGCGAGGCGGTCGAGGTCGGCCAGAAGCTGACCATGGGTGCCACCAACCCGCACGACGTCCTGCGCATCATGGGCCAGCGTGCCGTCCAGATCCACCTGGTCGCCGAGGTCCAGAAGGTCTACAACTCGCAGGGCGTGTCGATCCACGACAAGCACATCGAGATCATCATCCGGCAGATGCTCCGCCGCGTGACGATCATCGAGTCGGGCGACGCCGAGCTGCTCCCGGGCGAGCTCGTCGAGCGCGGCCGCTTCGAGACCGAGAACCGTCGTGTGGTCTCCGAGGGCGGTCACCCCGCCTCCGGCCGTCCGCAGCTGATGGGTATCACCAAGGCCTCGCTGGCCACCGAGTCCTGGCTGTCGGCCGCCTCCTTCCAGGAGACGACCCGGGTCCTCACCGACGCGGCGATCCACGCCAAGTCGGACCCGCTGCTGGGCCTCAAGGAGAACGTCATCCTCGGTAAGCTCATCCCGGCCGGTACGGGTCTGCCCCGCTACCGCAACATCCGGGTCGAGCCGACCGAGGAGGCCAAGGCCGCCATGTACTCGGCCGTCGGCTACGACGACTACGACCTGTCGCCCTTCGGCGCCGGCTCAGGCCAGGCGGTTCCGCTGGACGACTACGACTACGGCCCGTACACCGGCTGAGTCGAGCAGCACTGATCGCAGGGCGGTCACCCCTCACGGGGTGGCCGCCCTGCGGCGTTTCCGGGCCCGGATCCCCCGTGCGGGGGAGTGGCGAGGACCGCTCCGGGGAGGGAGGCGGGGGAGGGGGCCGCTGCGCGAGTCTTCTCGGTGTCGGGATGACGGGCTTGCGAAGGGGGCCGGGAATGAAGCGGGTACTGGGTGCGGTGGCGATCACGGGGGCCGTGCTGTTCGGGATGTCGGCGTGCCTGCCGTTCGGGGGCGGCGACGACGAGCACCGCACGGTGAGCTACGGCGTCACGGACGGCGTCCGGGAGCTGGTGGTCGAGGGGCACACCGGCGGGGTCGTCGTCACGGGCGGCGGCACCGCGGTCCAGGTGACCGAGAAGCAGAACTACAAGGGGGACGCGCCGCGCACCACGCACGAGGTGAAGGACGGCGTGCTGCGGCTGACGTACGACTGCGACGCGTGTGGCGTCGGGTACGACGTGCAGGTGCCGGCCGGGACGAAGGTCACCGTCAGGGAGACGACCGGCGGGGTGCGCCTGGTCGGGCTGGCCGCCGAGGTCGACGCGTCGGTGGACAACGGGGGCGTCGAGGCGACCGGGCTGACCTCGCCGCAGGTGCGGCTGAGCGCCACCAACGGCGGGGTGCGGGCGGACTTCGCGGCGGCCCCGACGAAGGTCGAGGCCAAGGTGTCGACCGGCGGGGTGCGGCTGAAGGTGCCGGCCGGCGCGGAGTACGCGGTGGACGCGCAGGCGGGGGCCGGCGGGGTGGACCTCGGCATCCCGTCGAAGGCGGGGGCGGCGCGCAGCATCACCGCGCGGGCCGGGACCGGTGGTGTGACGGTTTCCGGTGTCTGACCGGGCGGTCGCGGCCGGCCCCGTGCGTCCGGCCGCCCGGGCCGTCCCGGAAGTCCTGCCGGTAGGGCATGATCTTCTCCGCGGGGGCGGCGTCCCCGGGTACGGGGGAGGTACGACGGTGGAGCGCGCTGCGCGCTGGCGGGGCTGGACGGCCGGGCGGAGTCCGTATGTGCTGGACACCTTGCTGGCGCTGGCCTCGGCGGCGGTCTCGGTGTGGTCGGTCTACAACGACGACGTGGCGTGGCCCTGGTGGGTCTACCTGGTCGCGGTCTCGACCGCGCTGCCGCTGCCGTGGCGGCGCCGGTTCACGCTGACCTCGCTGGCGGCGGTCAGCGCGGCGTCGGTGGTGCTGTCGCTGGTCGCGCACTCGGCGAACCCGCAGCTGCCGCTGTACGCGGTGATCGGCATCTACACGGTGGCGGAGCGCTCCTCGGAGCGGCAGCGCTGGACGGTCTTCGCGGTCGTGGTGCTCGCCAACGTGCTGGGCACCCACTCGCCGAACGGCATGTTGTTCAGCCTGCTCACCTCGGTCGGCTCGTTCGTCTTCGGCTCGCTGGTGCGCGCCCAGCGGCAGCTGGCCCGGGTGGAGGCGGCGCGGGCCCGCGAGGCGGGCGAGCGGACGGCCAGCGAGGCGGCCAGGGCGGTCGCCGAGGAGCGGGCCCGGATCGCGCGGGAGATGCACGACATCCTGGCGCACGCCGTGTCGCTGATGGTGATCCAGGCCGAGGCCGGGCCGCTGGTGGTGCACAGCAAGCCGGAGCGGGCGATCCGCGCGTTCGACACGATCGCCGATTCCGGCCGCGACGCGATGGTCCAACTGCGGCGCGTGCTGGGGGTGTTGAAGGAGGACGGGGCGAGCCCCGAGCTGGCCCCGCAGCCGCGGCTGGCCGAACTGGCCGACGTCGCCGAGCGGGTGCGCCGGGCCGGCCTGCGGGTGGAGCTCGACCTCGCGGACGGGCTGGGCGCGGTGCCCGCCGACGTCGAGGCGGCGGCGTACCGGATCGTGCAGGAGGCACTGACCAACACCGTCAAGCACTCCGGTGCCGACCTGGCCGCGATCCGGGTGCGCCGGGCCGGCGAGGCGCTGGAGGTCGTGGTGTCCGACAACGGCCGCGGCGTGCCGCTCGCCGCCGACCGCGCGGTGGGCGGCTGGTCCGGCGGGCGCGGGCTGGTCGGCATCCGGGAGCGGGCCGCCGCCTGCGGTGGGAGGGCCGAGGCCGGTCCGGGCCCGGCCGGCGAGGGCTTCCTGGTGACTGCCCGGCTGCCGTTGGGGCCGGCCGGGGTGGTGGAGAGGGTGGGCGGATGACGCCGATACGGGTGGTCGTCGCGGACGACCAGGAGCTGGTGCGGGCCGGGTTCGGGATGATCCTGGACGCCCAGCCGGACATCGAGGTGGTGGCCGAGGCGTGCGACGGCGCCGAGGCCGTCGAGGGCGGGGGCGGGCACCGCCCCCACCTGGGGGTGGCTGGGTGGTTTTAACAAAAGAAGCTGGCCCCCCCAATGCCAGTGTATTTATAGGGGGGGGCGCGAGGATTTAAAATTGGGG